>JALYZB010000301.1 GCA_030945945.1 Actinomycetota bacterium
GGAGAGCTCGACGAGCTCACCCACGCCCTGCAGGACGACGAGAAGCGACGGCGCCTGGAAGAGAAGGCGGGTGGCTGAGCGGCGCCGCGCGACGGCGCGCGGGCCGGTGGGGCTGGCCCTTGCCGAGGGCCGCGATCGCCTGGCCGCGGCGGGATGCGAGAGCCCGCGGCTGGACGCCGAGCTGTTGCTCGGTGCGGTGCTGGGGGTGGAGCGCGCGCGGCTGATCATGGATCGCCACGATCAGCTCTCGGGGCCGGCCTGGGCAGCGTTTCAGGGCCTGCTGGCGCGACGTGAGGCGCGCGAGCCGGTGGCCTACATCCTCGGGCGGCGCGCGTTTCGCCGCCTGGACCTCGTCGTGGACGGCCGCGTGCTGATCCCGCGGCCCGAGACCGAACTGCTCGTCGAGATCGCGCTCGGGCTCCCGACCGGGGCCCGCGTGGCCGACGTCGGAACCGGCAGCGGGGCGATCGCGCTGGCGCTGGCCGACGAGCGCCCCGACCTCGCCGTGATCGGCCTGGACATCTCCGAGCACGCGCTGCAGGTCGCGCGGGCCAACGCGGCCCGTTTGGGTCTGGAGGTCAGCTTCCGGTGTGCCGATCTGCTCGACGAGGGCAGCTACGACGCGGTGCTGGCCAACCTGCCCTACGTCCCCGAGGAGACCGAGCTGGCTCCCGAGATCGCGGACTACGAGCCGGCCGAAGCCCTGTGCGCCGGGCCCGACGGCCTGGATGTCGTGCGCCGCCTCGTCACGCGGATCGCCGGCCGCGCGGTGCGCCCGGCCATGCTCGGGCTGGAGATCTCCCCCGAGCAGGCACCGGCCACCGAGGCGCTGATCCGCGGTGCCGGCTACGCGACGGTGCAGACCCACGCCGATCTCGCCGGCCACGCACGCGTCGTGGTCGGCGCGGCATGAGCATGCCGGCACCCAGCGCCCCCGACGCGCAGGCCTTCGAACGCTGCATGTCGGTCAGCGGGGTGGCGGTGTTCCCTTCCGACACCGTATACGGCCTGGCCTGCGACGCGCACAGCCGGGAGGCCGCCGAGCGCCTGTACCGGGTCAAGCGGCGCCGACTCGACAAGCCCTCGGCGGTGATGTTCTTCTCGCTGGAGCTCGCGCGGGCCGCGATCCCGGAGATCGGCGAGCGCACCCGTGAGGCGCTGAACCGGCTGATGCCCGGCCCGGTGTCGGTCCTGCTGCCCAACCCGGCGCTGCGGTTCCCGCTCGCCTGCGGCTCGGACCCGCTGACCCTGGGCATCCGGGTGCCCGATCTGCCCGCGCTGGCAAGCGTAGGCTGGCCCGTGCTTCAGTCCAGCGCCAACCTGGCGGGCGGCCCGGAGGCGCGCGAGCTCGCCGACGTGCCGATCGCGATCCGGCGCGCGGCCGACATGGTCATCGACGGCGGCCGGCTGCCGGGCACCGCCTCGACGGTCATCGATTTGCGCCGCTACGAGGTCGAGAGCACGTGGCGCATCATCCGCGCCGGCATGGTCAGCGAGGGGGAGGTGACCGCTGCTCTGGCCGGGCCGCGGATGAGGCCCGACGGCGGCTGACATCCGCCTGGGGCGCCGCTAGCATCCGCCACGTGAGCGTCGACCTGCCGCCGGACTTCTTTAACCGCCCGCTCGCCGAGGTCGACCCCGAGATTGCCGAGGTCATCGGGCTTGAGCTGGAGCGCCAGCAGCAGACGCTGGAGATGATCGCGTCGGAGAACTTCGCGCCCGCGGCGGTGCTCGAATGCCAGGGATCGGTGCTGTCCAACAAGTACGCCGAAGGGTACCCGGGCAAGCGCTACTACGGTGGCTGCGAGTTCGTGGACATCGCCGAGCAGCTGGCCATCGATCGGGCCAAGGCGCTGTTCGGGGCCGAGCACGCCAACGTCCAGCCGCACGCCGGGGCCCAGGCCAACAACGCCGTCTACCACGCGCTGCTGACCCCCGGGGACACGCTGATGGGCCTCGAGCTCGCCCACGGCGGCCACCTGTCGCACGGCATGAAGCTCAACGTGTCGGGCCGGTTGTACGAGATCGCCGCCTATCAGGTGGACCGCGAGACGAGCCTGATCGACATGGACCAGGTCCAGCGGCTCGCGCAGGAGCACCGGCCGCGGATGATCGTCGCCGGCTGGTCGGCCTATCCGCGCCAGCTGGACTTCGCCCGCTTCCGGGAGATCGCTGACGCAGTCGGCGCCTACCTGATGGTCGACATGGCCCACTTCGCCGGGCTGGTGGCGGCCGGACTTCACCCCTCGCCGGTTCCCTACGCCGACGTTGTCACGACCACGATCCACAAGACGATCGGGGGCGGTCGCGGCGGCATGATCCTGTGCCGCGAGGAGCACGCCAAGAAGATCAACTCAGCGGTCTTCCCCGGACAGCAGGGCGGCCCGCTGGAGCACATCATCGCCGGCAAGGCGGTTGCCCTGCGGATCGCCGGCTCCGAGGCCTTCCGCGAGCGCCAGGTGCGCACGCTCGACGGCGCCCGCGCGGTCGCCGACGCGCTGCTCGACGCCGGCGGGGGCGTGTCGGTCCTGACCGGCGGGACCGACGTGCACCTCGTGCTCTGCGATCTGCGCGAGTCAGCGCTCCACGGGCAGCAGGCCGAGGACCGCCTGCACGACATCGGCATCACCGTCAACCGCAACGCGGTCCCGTTCGATCCGCGACCGCCGGCGGTCTCATCCGGGCTGCGGATCGGCACGCCGGCACTGACCACCCGCGGTCTGGCGCACGACGATTTCGCCGAGGTTGGCACGATCATCGCGGCGACGCTGAACCCCCAGGG
>JALYZB010000332.1 GCA_030945945.1 Actinomycetota bacterium
CTGCGCTCGGGCCTGGACATGGCTCGTCAGTCGGTGAGCAAGCACCTCGCCGTGCTGGAGGAGGCCAATCTCGTCACGACCGTCCGCCGCGGCCGGGAGAAGCACCACTACCTCAACGCGGCGCCCATCAACGAGATCGCAGAGCGCTGGATCACGCGCTACGAGCAGCACCGCGTGCACGCGCTCGCCGACCTGAAAAGAGCACTGGAGGACACTTCCGTGGACAAGCCCTCGTTCGTCTACACGACGTACATCCAGACCACCCCCGAGCGGCTTTGGCAGGCGCTGACCGAGCCGGCCTTCACCGCGCGCTACTGGGCAATCACGTTCGACTCGGACTGGAACGCCGACTCGACCATGACCTGGCACACGCGTGGCCTGACGATCGCCGACCCCGAGCAGGTCGTGCTCGAGTCCGAGCCTTACCGCCGGCTCTCCTACACCTGGCACACCTTCACCCCCGCATGGGCCGAGTCGCTTGACTTCACCGACGACGCCCGCGAGCGCCTCGGTGCCGAGCGGCGCTCGAAGGTCACGTTCGAGATCGAGCCGCTCGGCGATCAGGTGAAGCTGACGGTGATCCACGACGACCTCGAGCCCGGCGGGGTGACCGGCTCGCTCATCAGCCAGGGTTGGCCGCGCGTCCTGGCCAATCTCAAGACCCTGCTCGAGACCGGCGACACGCTCCCGGACCTACGGCTGAACCCGCCGGCCACGCTGGGGCTGACGGAATGACCAGCGTGGGAACGGGGCCCACCCACCCGGCCCTCGCCGCGTGGGTGCCGATGATGGCGGCGATGATGCTGCCGAGCGCGATCCCTGCGATCGTGCGACGCGCTCGGGAGCGCGACGGCGCGCGCCGCGTCGCGGTTCGCGGGCTCCTACCTCGGCACCTGGACACTAGTCGCCCTCGCCATCTACATCCTGCACCGGCCGCCCGGCGCGCTGGTGGCCGGTGCGCTGATCATTGGCGCAGGGTCGTACGAGCTCACACCGATCAAGCGCGACTGCCGCCGGCGGTGTCGCGAGCGCGTCCGCTCGGGCCTGCGGTTCGGTGTCTGGTGCTTCGGCTCGAGCATCGGGCTGATGGCGGTGCTCGTGGCCGTGGACGTCATGAGCATCGCCCTGATGTGCGCGGTCGCGGTCGTCGTCCTCGCCCAGAAGCTGCTCCCGCCTCATTCCGCCGTCGACGTGCCCCTGGCGCTGGCGATTGTCGCCCTCGGCGTTGCCGTCGCCGCAACCTAACCCGCAAGGAGACAACATGACCACCCACACCACCGCAACCCGCGAGCAGTGGCTCGCTGCCCGCATCGAGCTGCTTGAGGCCGAGAAGGAGCTGACCCGGCGCAGCGACGCAGTGGCCCGCCAGCGCCAGGAGCTGCCCTGGGTCCCCGTCGAGAACGACTACCGCTTCGAGACCGACGCCGGCGCCGCGTCGCTGGCCGACCTGTTCGGCGGGCGCTCGCAGCTCCTCGTCTACCACTTCATGTTCGGCCCCGAGTACACGGGCGGCTGCCCGTCGTGCTCGGCGATCGCCGATGGCTTTAACGGCTTCGCCATCCACCTGGAGCACCACGACGTCGGGATGATCGCGGTGTCGCGCGCCCCGATCGCCGCGCTGCAGGACTACAAGCGCCGCATGGGCTGGACCTTCCCGTGGGCCTCCTCGCTGGACAGCGACTTCAACTTCGACTTCAGCACGTCGTTCACCGAGGCCCAGCAGGGCTCGGGGACCATCGACTACAACTACCGTCCGAAGGACACGAAGTGGATCCGGGAGGGCGGCACTTCCGAGCACGCCACCATGTGCGGCACCGACACGGCCACATACACCCGCGAGCAGCCCGGCATGAGCGCCTTCGTCCTCGAGGACGGAGTCGTCTACCACACCTACTCATCCTATGCGCGCGGCCTGGACGGGCTCTGGGGCATGTACCAGTGGCTGGACCGGGCGCCGCACGGGCGCAACGAGACCGGGCCGTGGTTCCGCCGGCGGGACGAGTACTAGAGCGTCTCGGACGAGGCCGGCGATGTCGAGTGGAGTCAGACGGCCGCGGCGACGGAGCAACGGCGCCACCGAGCGCGTGCGAGGCGCATGGATTCGCCCACGCCTGACCCCCCGCATCACCCGTTCCGGCTACGACGCGGTGAAGGAATCGGACCTCGCAGGCCACGCCGCGCATCGTGAGCCTGAGCACGGGAACCAC
>JALYZB010000341.1 GCA_030945945.1 Actinomycetota bacterium
CAGCTCAACGTGGGCGGCAACATGGACTTCTTCAACATGCTCGAGCGCGAGCGCCTGGAGTCAAAGAAGATCTCCAAGACCAACGCCGTGACCTCGATCATGGGGCACGAGCTGCCGCCCGGGGACGTCCACGTCGGCCCCTCGGACTACGTGCCGTGGCTGACCGACCGTAAGTGGGCCCACATCCGTCTCGAGGGCCAGGCCTTCGGGGACGTGCCGCTGACCGCCGAGCTCAAGCTCGAGGTCTGGGATTCGCCCAACTCGGCCGGGATCGTCACCGACGCGGTCCGCTGCTGCAAGCTGGCCATGAACAGCGGGCTCGCCGGTCAGCTCGACGGCCCCAGCTCGTACCTGATGAAGTCCCCGATGCAGCAGCGCCCCGACGACGAGGCCCATCAGCTAACCGAGGCGTTCATCAAAAAGTACGCGCGCAAGGACGTCAGCCAGGCCACGCCCGCCAAGGGCGCCGCCGCCAAGGTCCCGGCCGCCAAGTAGTCCTAAAGGCCCCGCCCCCCGGTCACCGGCGGGGCGGGCGCCGATCCATACACTCGTAGTCGTGCCCGGTCTCACGATCGCGCAGGTCACGCCGGTCGCCTGGGAGGTCGCCGGCGAGGTCAACGAGTACGTCGGCCGGGTCTCGGACGAGCTCGCACGGCGGGGCCACCGGGTCCTGATCGTCGCCCCCTCGCAGTCCTCGGCGCTGGTCCGCGACACCCGGCGCACGCTTCGCGCCGATCCCGCCTCCCTGCTGGCCCGGGACGGCCCGACCGTGCTCGGGGTAGGCGAGGTGCTGCCCTTCGCGCCGACCCGACGCCGGACCGCCTCATTGCCGGTGGATGTCGCCCGCACGATCGAGGCGGCGCTCAGCGCGCTCCCGCTCGATGTCGTCAACGTCCACGAGCCGTTCGCGCCGAGCGCGTCGAGCGTCGCGCTGCGGCACTCCCGCGCGCTCAACGTCGGCAGCTTCCACGCTCCGACCGAGCGGATCCTCTCCACGCAGATCACGCGGCCGCTGACCCGTCTACTGTTCTCACGCCTGGACGCCCGGACGGCGAGCTACGGCGCCACGCGGACGCTTCTGCAGCGCTATTTTCCCGGTGAGTACCGGGTCATCCCGCCCGGCGCCGATCCCGGGCCCAAACGCGGTCGACACAGCACCGTGCGGCTGGCGATGATCGCCGGCGAGGAGCGAGCGGCGGTGCGCACCTTCCTGCGTGCGCTGCGCTTGCTGCCGCCCGACGCGGACTGGAGCGCCGAGGTGGTGACCCGCAGGCCAACCGCGCCGCCGGCCACGCTGGGCCGTGCGCTGCGCGACCGGGTCAGCTTCCGCGAGCTCGGCGCCACCAGCGAATCCGAGGCGTTCGGGCGGGCCGACATCGCCGTGTTCGCCTCCGACGGAGACCGCGCGATCCCCGGGACGCTGGTCCGCGCGCTCGGCGCCGGCGCCGTCGTCGTCGCCTCGCGTCTGCCCGTCTACGCCGAGGTTCTCGCCGACGGCGAGCGAGGTCTCATGTTCGAGCCCGGAGAGATCGAGACCCTCGCCGCGCACCTCACCGCCCTGGTGACCGAGCCGGCACGCCTGCAGGACAGGGCAGCGGACGTCGGACGGCTCGCCGACGGGCTGCGCTGGGCACGCGTCGCCGGCGAGCTGGACGCGATCTACACCGAGCTGGCGGCCCGGCGTCACGACGAACGCGGCAACCGCCGGCTGGGCGCCCGGCTGCGGTCGCGGCCGCTAATCGACGTCGATCTGCACATGCACACTGATCATTCCTATGACTGCGCCACCCCCGTCGAGGTGCTGCTCGCCGAGGCGCGGTCCCGCGGCCTGGGCGCAATCGCGATCACCGATCACAACGAGATCGCCGGCGCGCTGGAGGCTCAGGCCAAGGCCGACCAGATCAAGGTGATCGTCGCCGAGGAGGTCAAAACCGCCGGGCAGGGCGAGGTGATCGGCCTGTTCCTGACCGAGAAGATTCCCCGCGGCCTGACCCTGCAGGAGACCATTGCCGAGATCCGGCGCCAGGGCGGCCTGGTCTACGTGCCCCATCCCTTTGACCGCATGCACTCGGTCCCGGACTACGAGCACCTGCTCGACGTCGTCGACGACGTCGACGCGATCGAGATCTTCAACCCCCGGATCGCGATCCACGAATTCAACGAGGAGGCGGTCCGGTTTGCCGCCAAGTACCGGATCCCGGCCGGCGCCGGATCCGACGCCCATGTGCCGCAGGGGCTGGGCTCGGTGCGCATCCGGATGCATGATTTCAACGGCCCCGAGGAGTTCCTGCAGTCGTTGCGCGACGCCGACATCATTCGCAATCCGGCCAGCCTTCTGTACGTCCAGGCACTCAAGTTCCTGCAGACCAAAGCGATGCCCGCACCTGCCCGCCGCGCCTCCCGGGAGCGCCGGGTTCGGCGCGCGACCGGCCGCAAGTCCTGATGCAGCCGCAAGGACATGCACGCCGGCCGTCCAATCGGAGAGGCGTGCCGGCGACCGATGACGAGATTCGCGAGAAGTATCTCGAGCGTGCGATCCGCGAGCTCAACACATTTGCCCGCCAGCTGAGCGAGTGCTCGCACTGCCCACGCGGGCAGCTGATGCCGGTGCTCGGCTCCGGGCACCCGCAGGCCGACATCTTCATGGTCAAGCACTCTGCCCGGCCCTCCGAGGTCGAGGAGGGCGTGGCGTTCTACGGGCGGACCGGCAACGCGCTGATGAAGTCCCTGAAACGGTTGAACATCGATCCATTGGCCGTGTATGGGACGCTGTGCGTCAAATGTCCGGTTCTCGATCCCTCACTGGCGGACCCCAATTGCGTCGCGCGGCTCGGCGAGGAGCTGGCGATCGTCTCACCCAAGATGGTGGTCGTGATGGGGCCGGACGCGCTCGGAGTGCTCAACGAGCTCGAGGTGCCGCTCGCCAGGGAGCTGTCCGCGACCTTCGGAGAGATCCAGACCTTCACCCCGGCGATCGACGCCCTGTTCGTACCCAACATCGACGACGCGCTCGACGAGGAGCCGGCCAAGCGAGCGTTCTGGTCCGCATTCCGGGTGCTGGGTCAGTGGTGGGCCGACCTTCCGCCGTACTGAGGGGGAGGGTGCGATGAGCACCGACGCTCAGATGCGCGCGGCCATTCTCGAGTTGCTTCGCCAGCGCGGCCCGGGCAAGTCGATCTGTCCCTCCGACGCTGCCCGCGCGGTCGCGGGTGAACAGTTTCGGCCTCTCATGGACCAGGCGCGGGCGGTCGCCGCGATGCTCACCGACGAGGGGCTGCTCGAGGTCACCCGGCGCGGTGAGGTGATCCATCCGCGTGAGACCAGGGGAGCGATCCGCTTACGTCTGCGCGAAGCGGCAGCCGATTGAACCAGCCGAGGCCGGCTGAGGGGCGCCGCGACTCTCGGGAGCCATTCTTAGATCTCGAGGATGATCTTGCCGAGCTTGCCGCCGGCCTGGAAGCGCTCGTAGGCCGCCTGCGCGCGGTCCATGGCAAAGGTCTCGGCGATCGGCACCGTGATCGTCTGGTCGGCGAGCGCGGGCAGCACCGATCGCTCGACCGCCCGCGCGGTCAGCGCCTTGTGCTCCAGCGGCCGGGCACGCAGGGTCGAGCCGTGGATCCGCGCCCGCTTCATCATCAGCAGGCCGAGGTTGATCTCGCCGGTGGCGCCGGCTCCGGTCCCGATCACTGCGATCCGCCCCCCGGTGTGCAGGCTCTTGAGGTTGTCCTTGAGGTTGATCGCCCCGACGAGCTCGAGGATGACGTCGAACGGGCCGTGCTCGCCGAACCCCTCGGGCTCGATCACCGTGGCACCGAGCGCCGCGACGCCGTCGCGCAGCTCCGGGTTGCGCACGGTGGCAGTGACGCGAGCTCCGGCCGCGCGGCCGAGCTGGACCGCGGCCGTCCCGACTCCTCCGGCGGCCCCGTGCACGAGCAGATGCTCGCCGGCGAGCAGTCCCGCCTGTGTGAAGACGGCGTCGTGGGCGGTGGTGAAGACCTCGGGGACCCCACCGGCCTGGATCCAGGACAGGCTCGGAGGCACTGGCATCAGGACCCGCTCGTGGACGAGCGCGAATTGCGCCTGGCCGCCGCCGCCGACGATGCTCATCACTCGGTCCCCGGGCGAGAAGCGCTCGGCGCCGGGGCCGCAGGTCTGCACCTCGCCGGCCAGCTCGAGGCCGGGAATGTCCCGCGGCGCGCCGGGAGGGGCGGGATAGTGACCGCGCAGCTGCATCATGTCGGCACCGTTGAGCCCCGCCGCGTGCACGCGGACGAGAACCTCGCCGTGGCCGGGCTCAGGGTCGGGGTGCTCCTCGACGCTCAGCTGCTGATCGCGGATCGTGACGGCGCGCATGGGCGGGGCGCTACCCGCGGACCAGCGAGGCCACGCACTCGATGTGCGGGGTTTGAGGGAACATGTCCACCGGTCGCACGCGCTCGAGCCGGTAGCCGGCCTCGACGAGCTGGGCGGCGTTGGGCGCCAGCGTCGTCGGGTTGCATGACACGTAGACGATCCGCTTCGGCGAGGTCTCGATGATCCGCCGCACAACCTTCTGGGAGAGGCCAGAGCGGGGCGGGTCGACGATCAGCACATCGGGGCGTCCGGCAGTCTCGGCCAGCTCACGCAGGGCCAGGCGGACGTCTCCGGCGTAGAACTTAACGTTGTCGATCTCGTTGGCGCGGGCGTTGGCGATGGCGTCGGCGACCGCCTCGGGCACGAGCTCCAGGCCCCACACCTCGGCGACCCGCGGCGCGATCGAGAGGCCGATGGTTCCGATCCCGCAGTAGAGGTCGTAGACGCGCTCAAAGCCGCCCGGGCGGGCGTACTCGATCGCGAGCTCGTAAAGCTGCTCGGCCATCTCGGTATTGGTCTGAAAGAACGCCTCGGAGGAGATCCGGAAGGTCATTCCGCCGAGCACCTCGTCAAAGCGCTCCGAGCCGGCCAACAGTTCGGTCTCGCCGCCCTGCGTGGTCTCGCCGACGCTCTCCTGTCGGGTCCAGAGCAGGCCGTCAAGCGGTCCGGCCGCCGCAATCAGCGACTCGCTCTCCAGCTTGACCTCGGCCGAGGTGACCAGCCGGGCCTGGATGGCTCCGGTGCGCCGGCCCTCGCGGACCACGAGGTTGCGCAGCGCGCCCGCGTTGCTGCGGCGGTCATACGCGGACAGCCCCTGCTCGCGGCACCAGCCGACGATCCGCTCGCGCGCCGCGTTGGCCGGCTCGGAGGCCAGCTGGCAATCGGTCAGGGCCACGATCTCGTCCCAGCGGCCGGGAGCGTGAAAGCCACACTGCAGCGCGCCGGTGGACGGGTCGGCCCCGAACGAGTACTCGAGCTTGTTGCGATATCGCCAGGTCTGCCCCGCGGGAACCATCTCCTCGAGCACATAGCCATCCAGGCGGCCGATGCGCCGCAGCGCGTCGTCAACCTGCTCGGCCTTGACCTCGAGCTGGCGCGCGTAGGGCAGTATCTGCCACGGCGCCCCGGGGTGATCGGCGACCGGCGCCACCCGGTCGGGACTGGGCGCCAGGATCTCCACCGTCCGGGCCTCCGCCCAGTTGCGCTTGCGCTTGCCGATGACCGCGCGGACCCGGTCTCCGGGCACGGCACCGGACACGAACACGACGTAGCCGTCGGTTCGCGCCACCCCGGCCCCGCCGTAGGCGAGCGTGTCGATCGTCAACTCGAGCTCGTCCCCACGTTGGGGACGTGCGGCACGCGGTGGCTCGGTGACCGGCGGATGGGTCTCGGCGCAATCCATGCTCGCGCCGATGCTAGTAGGCGTGCCACGTGTGGTCCGGCCCGGAGAATTCGGGCCGCGGCGCCGAGGCGCACCGGGCCGGCGTCAGCCGATCGCCTTCTCCAGCGACCCCGTCACCGACTTGCGGTTGGCGTTGTTGCGCTCGTAGGTGAGGACCTTGCGCAGCTCGGGCTTTGAGAGCTCACTGAGGCGGCTCTCGACCTGGTTGGCGTTGAGATCGTCGTAGCCGAGGATCGGGAATGACGGGCCAACCCCGGCGACGCGGCGGGCGCGATCGGCACCGCGCACGAGGCGGTCCACCGGCTCGGCCTTGCGCGCACGCTTGGTGGCCGCCTCGAGCTGGCCGACACCCTTGCCGACGAACGACTCGAGGTCACCGACAAGCTCGTCGGACTGCTGGCGCCCGCGTCGCACGAGCTCGGCGACGAGGTCGTTGGCGTCCTTGCGAGTCACCCGACCGCGCGAGGCGGCATCATCGAGGATCTCCTGGATCCGGTCACGGGTGAGCATGACGACATCGCGGGGCTTGATCGCGCCATGCGTGATCTGCTCGGCGATCGACGCGATCGTCTCCGAGCCGCCACTGGCGCGCCGCGTGCGGGTCGCGCTCGCCTTGGCCGCGGTTCCGGTCCGGGTAGCGCCGCGTTTGGCGGCCGTGGCCGTGCCCTTGGCGCCGCTGGCCGCCGACTTGGAAGTGCCCCGGGCCGCGGTGCCGGCCGTCTTGGCCGCGCTCGACGCGCCGCCGCTGCGGGCAGAGCGCTGCCTCTTGGCGGCACCGGCCTTGGCGGCGGTGTCGGTCTTGGTCGCGCCGGACTTCGCCTGGGTGGCGGTCCGGCTCGCGGCCTTGCGCGTGCTGGTCGCGGTGGCCTTGGCCCCGCTCTTGGCCGCGGCGCCGGTGGGCTTGGTCGTCGCGCTGGCGCGCTTGCTCGTCGCGCT
>JALYZB010000399.1 GCA_030945945.1 Actinomycetota bacterium
CACCACTGGGGAGTGATCGGGATCGGCCGCAGCCAGTGGACGATGGTCGCCGCCGCGCTGACCCTCGGGGGATCGATCCGGGTTGGGCTGGAGGACAACTTCTACCTGCCCGCTGGGACCATGGCCCGCTCCAACGGCGAACTGATCGCCAAGGCGCGCCAGCTCGCGCAGGACTGCGGCCGGCGGCCGGCGACCGTGCAGGAGGCGCGCGCCCTGCTCGGGATCGGGCGGCCGGGAGCCGGGTCCCCCGCCCCCGCATGAGCCTCCCGCTCGCCGGCCTGCGCGTGCTCGATCTCTCGCGGCTGCTCCCGGGCCCGTTCTGCTCGCTGCTGCTGGCCGACTTCGGGGCTGACGTGATCAAGGTCGAGGACACCGGGATGGGCGACTACGTCCGTTGGTCGCCTCCGTACTACGAGGGCGCTCCGGAGACGACCCGCAGCGCGCTGTTTTTGGCCCTGAACCGCAACAAGCGCTCGATTCGGATCAACCTCAAGTCCGAACCGGGCACGGCCGTGCTGCTGCGCCTGGCCCGTGACGCCGACGTGCTGCTCGAGTCCTTCCGCCCCGGGGTGCTGGACCGGCTCGGCGTCGGCTACGAGCGGCTGCGTCTCCAGAACCCGGGCCTGGTCTACTGCGCGATCTCCGGCTATGGCCAGGACGGTCCCAGCCGCGACCGCTCCGGACACGACATGAACTACCTCGGCCTGAACGGAATCCTCGGCCTGACCGGCGACCCCGGCGGCCCTCCGGTCCAGGCGGCGGCGCAGATCGCTGATATCGGCGGCGGCTCGCTGATGGCGGCGGTCGGGATCATGGTGGCGCTGCGCGAGCGCGACCGCTCCGGGGAGGGCCAGCTGGTCGACTGCTCGATGTTCGACGGGGCGTTGTCCTGGCTGGCGATGGTCGCCGGCGAGGCGCTGCACTCGGGCCACGGTGCGCGGCGCGGCGAGCTGCCGCTGGCGGGTCGCTGTGTTTGTTACCGGCCTTACGAGTGCGCCGACGGGTGGGTGACGCTCGGCGCGCTGGAGCCGAAGTTCTGGTCGGCATGGTGTGAGGGGGTGGATCGGTCCGAGCTGATTCCAGGACAGTTCGATCCGCCCGACTCGGCGACCCACGTCGCGGTGCAGGCGATCTTCGCGCAGCGCACGCGCGAGCAGTGGCGCGCCTTCGCCTCCGAGCACGACTGCTGCCTGGAGCCGGTGCTCGAGCTCGATGAGGTGCTCGACTCAGAGCTCGTGCGTGCGCGGGAGATGGTGGTGGCGATCGACCAGCCAGGGGTTGCCGAGCCCGTGCGCCAGCTCGGCGTGCCGATCAAGCTCAGCCGCACGCCCGGCGACACCGGCCGTGCCCCCGCCCCCGAGCTCGGCGAGCACACCGACGAGGTCCTCGCCGCCGCCGGATATGACGCGGCCGCGATCGCGCAGCTGCACAGCACCGGCGCGATCGCCGGGGCCGGCGATGCCGTACGCGGCTCGTTTCTGAGCTGATGGCCGGCAGCCCTCAGACCGCGAGGCGACTGAAGATGGCCGAGCTGGCCCAGCGCTCGGGGGTGAGCACGGGCACGATCAAGCACTATCTGCGCGAGGGGCTGCTCGGGACCGAGGACGACGTGCTGCGCACGAGCCGCAACATGGCCTACTACCCGGAGCGGTTCGTCGACCGGATCGCCCTGATCAAGCGCCTGCAGGAGGAGCGCTTCATGCCGCTGCGGGTGATCCGCGAGGTGATGGCCGACGACCCCGAGCGGGCGGCGCGGGTGATCGAGCTCGAGGACCGCATCCTCGAGCGGGCGGTCGAGGCCGGGGAGAGCGGGCGGGTGTCGCGCCGCTCGGTGGGGGAGACCTATGCCGTGCCGCTCAACGTGCTCGCCCGGCTGGAGGAGATTGGGGTCCTGAGCCCCAACCGCCGCGGCTACGACGCCGACGACGTGGCGATCATCGCGGCGATCTCGCGCTTTCGCGCCGGTGGTTATGAGGAGGCGATCGGTTTCACGGTCTACGACACGCTGCGCTACCGCGAGGCGCTGATTCCGCTGGTCGCCGACGAGGTCGGTGTGCTGCTCGCCCGGCTGGCCGGAGAGGTCGAGGTCGAACGGGCGGTCGAGATCATCACCTCCGGCGTTGAGCCGCTGCGCGAGCTGATCGGCGCGATGCACTCCAAGCTGTTGCTCGCCGAGCTACGTCGGGTCAGTGGCGAGCGCGGCCCCGTGGACTGAGTCCGCGCCGGCCGCACCGGCTGGCGCCGGCGCCTCACTCGGCCGCGCCCGGCGCGGCAGCAGTGGGGTCAACGCGAGCAGCACGGTCATCGCTCCGATCTGCCACCAGATCGTGTGGCGCAGTGCGGCTGCGAATCCCTCGTGGCCGGGCACCGAGAAGAAGATCGTTCCCAGCAGGGCGACGCCGATCGCCCCCCCGAGCTGCTGGATGGCGTTGAGCACGCCGGAGGCCGAGCCCATCTCGGCGTCGGTGACCGCGGCGATGATCGTGTCGAAGACGGGCACGATGAACAGCCCCATCCCGAGTCCGACGACGAGCAGCGGGCCGAGCAATCCCCAGGTGGACACGTGCGCGGTGTCGGTGAGGATGACCGCGATCGCGAGGTAGCCCGCCAGCGAGATCACGCAGCCGGCCTGGATCAGCCCCCGGGCCGATCCGCTCGTCATTCGCCGGCCGGCGATTGGCGCGGTGATCGCCGGTCCGAATGCGAACGGGGCGAGTGTGAGTCCAGCGTGGATCGCGCTGACGCCCTCGCCGAGCTGGAGATAGAGGGTGATGGCCAGCATCGAGCCGATCATGCCGCCGAAGTACAGCAGCAGCACGAGCGCGCCGGCCGAGTAGCCACGGTGGGTGAAGATGCGCGCCTCAAGCAGCGGGGTTCGCCCCTGCCGCCGGCGACGGCGCAGGTGAAAACCGAGGACCCCGAACAGCGCCACCCCCCGGCGATCGCCGCATGGCACCACGCCGGCCAGCCGAGCTGCCGTCCCTGGATCAGCGGGTAGACGATCGCCACGGCGCCGAGCGCAGTCAGCAGCGCACCGCCGAGATCGAGCGAGTCGGCGTGGCGTTCGTGGGTGGCGGGCACCAGCAGCGCGGCGCCGGCGATGGCCAGCAGCCCGACCGGCAGGTTGATCAGGAACACCAGCCGCCAGCCCGAGCCGAACAGGTTCAGCGCGATCAGCCCGCCGCCGAGGATCGGCCCGATCATCGCCGCCGATCCCATCACCGGGCCGAAGATCCCGAACGCCTTGGGCAGCTCCTGCGCCGGGAAGACCTCGCCCAGGATGCCCAGACCCTGCGGGATCATCATCGCGCCGGCGAGACCCTGGACCAGGCGCGCAGCGATCAGCAGCCGGTGCTCGGAGCCAGGCCGCAGGCGACCGAGGCGAGGGTGAAGCCAACGGCGCCGAGCAGGAACATCCGGCGGCGCCCGGCGAGATCCCCCAGCCGTCCGCCGGTGACCAGGCCGACGGCGAGCGCGAGCACGTAGCCGCCGACGATCCACTGCAGGGCCGTCGAGGAGGTATGCAGATCGTGATCGATGGTTCCGGAGATGGCCACGGTGCCGGCCGCGGTGATGCCGCCCTGCTTGCGCGTCCAGCCGTAGGCGGCGCCGCTGGGGGCGATCGTCTCGATCCCGGCGGCCTCGGCCAGCGCGAGGTCGACGGCGATCGCGCGGCATCGATGCACACCCGACCGGGAGTCAGGCGGACTGCGCCGCGTCCGAGCCGCGTCGCCTCGTGCAGCCGGCGTTCGCGCCGCTCCCAGATCGCCCAGAAGCACTGCCGGACGGGGCCGATCCGCACCGTGGCCACGCACAGCATCAGCTCGTCACAGAAGACCCCCACGTAGCGCCACGCCTTGAGCGGGCGCAGACCATGGCGGCTGGGCATCGGCGCCGGTGGCAGCGCGAGTCCCGACACCGCGACCAGTCGCGGGCCACCAAAGCGCCCGCGGTGCTGCGGTCCCGCCAAATCTGCGGGAGGGGAGGACGTCGTGGCTGCGGCGCTATCGTGCAACACTGACTGACCAGTCAATCGGGAGTGGGAGATCCGATGCGAGTAGGTGCGATCCAGATGAACGCAGGCGCGGACCCGGCTCGCAACCTCGAGCAAGCCGATCGGCTCGTGCGCGGCGCGGCCGGCCAGGGCGCCGAGCTGATCGTGCTGCCCGAGAAGTGGACGGTACTCGGCACGCGCTCGAACCTGCTGGCCGGGGCCCAGACGCTCGAGGGGCCGGCGATCGGATGGGCGCGGGAGCTCGCCGCCGAACTCGGCATCGACCTGCTCGCCGGTTCGTTCTACGAGCGCGCCGCCGGCGCCCAGCGGGGATCGAACACGAGCGTGCACGTGGGCCCCGACGGAAATGTCCGGGCCGTGTACCGCAAGATCCACCTGTTCGACGTCGAGGTGGACGGGACCCGGTACGCCGAGTCCGAGACCGAGGCGCCGGGCGACGAGGTGGTCGTCTCGGCGCTGGGCGACGGCACCATGCTTGGGCTGAGTATCTGTTATGACCTGCGCTTCCCCGAGCTGTATCGGATGCTGACTGTCCGTGGGGCGCAGGTCATCGCCGTGCCGTCCGCGTTCACGCTGGCGACTACGCGCGATCACTGGGAAACGCTCGTGCGGGCCAGGGCGATCGAGAACCAGTGCTTCGTGATTGCCGCCAACCAGATCGGTCAGCACCCGGGCGGTTTTCGCTCCGGCGGCCGCTCGCTGATCGTCGACCCGTGGGGGACGGTGCTCGCCGGAGCGCCCGACGTGGAAACGGCGATCGTCGCCGAGCTCGATCTCACGCGGGTGGCTGACGTGCGCGGCCGGCTGCCCGCGCTGGAGCACCGCCGGCCGGCGGTGTACGGATGGGAACTGTGATGACGGCGGCGGCCACCGACAAGCGACGGGTGATTCTCAACGCCGCGCTGCGCGTGTTCGCGCGCCAGGGCTTTCACACCTGCCGGGTGTCGGACATCGCGGATGAGGCCGGCGTCGCCTACGGGCTCGTCTACCACTACTTCTCCTCCAAGGAGGAGATCCTTGACACGCTGTTCCTGGACCGCTGGGACGTGATGCTGGCGGCGATCGCCGACGCCGACGCGTCAGACCGGTCGCCACGGGAGAAGCTGCATGCGATCGCCGCGTTCATCGTGGACTCCTACGGCCACGATCCCGAGCTGATGAAGGTGATCATCGTCGAGGTGACGCGGGCGGCCAACACGTTCGGGCGCACGCATCTGGCCAAGATCCGCGAGGCCTACGCGGGCATCGCCGCGATCGTGTCGGCGGCTCAGCGCGGCGGTGCGTTCCGCGACGACATCACCCCGGAGTTCGCGGCCCAGGCGTTCTACGGCTCGGTCGAACAGGTGCTCACGGGCTGGATCTTCGAGGCCGACCCCGTCGACGCCTCCGAGCTCGAACACGCCAAGATCCAGATCGTGCAGACGATCTGCCGGGGCCTGGAGCGGAGGTGAGCGAGCGGCGCCCGCCGAGGGGCGTCACCGCGCTGCGCGCCTCGCGCGCACCAGTCTGCTTGAATCCCCCGCTATGTCCGAGAGCCCACTCGTCAAGCGTCTGATGTGGTCCGGCCTGCTGGCCGGGATCGGCGCCCTGGCGAGCGTCGCCACGACCCGGCTGGCCGCCGTGATCTGGATGCGCGCGTTCGGCGAAGAGCCGCCGGAGTGACCGACCCTGCGCAGACGCCCGAGTCCTCGGGCGAGGCCCCGAGCTCAGGCATCGAAGTCGAGCCTGGCGCCTCGAACGTCCCGCCTGTCTCGCCACCCCCGGCCTGGACGCCTCCGGATCCCGCCGCCTGGGCCTCTGAGGATGCGGATGCCCCGAAGGGCCTGGCCGCCAAGGTCCAGGACCGTCCTGAGGTGGCTGTCGGCGCGGCCTTCGCCGGCGGTCTCGTCCTGGCCCTGATCCTCAAGCGCCTTGCCCGCTGAGAGCGACAACCTCGCCGCGGCGCTGACCGAGGTCTCCGAGCGGATGACCGTGCTGGTCCGCGAGGAGGTGGAGCTCGCCAAGGCCGAGGTGACCGAGAAGGTCTCGAGCATCGCTCGCGGAGCGGCCGCGCTGGCGATCGGCGCCGTATTCGGGCTGTTCGCGCTGATCTTCGTGCTGCTGACCATCGCCTGGTCGATCAACGACGCCGCCGGCGATCTCTGGTTGGGCTTCCTGATCGTCACCGTGGTCCTGGTGGTCCTGACGGCGGGCGCCGTCCTGTTCGCCATGCGCAAGCTCAAGGTCGGTGCCCCGACACCCAAGCTGGCCATCGCCGAGGCCAAGAAGATTCGTGCCACGGTCAAGCCGGGCGGGGGCGGCTGATGGCGTCGCGCTCCCCGGAGGAGATTCGCGCCTCAATCGAGCGCAACCGTCAGGAGCTGGGCACGGCGGTTGCCACGCTCCGGGTCGAGGTGGTCAAACTGACGGACTGGCGCGGGCAGCTGCGGCTCTACGAGTCGCAGGTGCTGATCGGCGCCGGGGTCGCCGGGTTCGTGTTGGGCGGCGGCATCGCCGCGATCGGTGCGCTAACCGTCGGCCGCCGCCGGCGCAAGCAGCGTAAGCTGCTCAACCGCTGAAAGCGCCCGTCGCGCCGTCGCGGCGGTCAGTCAGGAATGACGCGGGTAGACCACCCGCGCCGAGCAGGCCCGGCCCAACGTGGGTGCCGATCACCGGCCCGATCTCTGAGATTACCCGCGGCGGGCCGCCGAACAGCTCGGAGCCTCGCGCGGCCAGCTCGGCGGCCTCGCGGGGCGCCTGGATGTGCTGGAC
>JALYZB010000422.1 GCA_030945945.1 Actinomycetota bacterium
ACCTGGAGCGGAGGTCGCTTCATGCACTTCGGCGAACCGATCGACGACGAGCGCTTCCTCGCTCTGATCACCCCCGACGAGACGATCCGGACGGTGATCACCGCCGACGTCTACGGGGCCGGGGAGGCCGACGCGATGCTCGGGCGCGCGCTGGGTGCCGCCGAGCGCACGCGCGACCGGATGTGCGTGGTCGGAGCCGTCGGTCATGACTTCTACGACGGAGAGCGCAACGGGGCCAAGGGCTTTCCCCGCTTCACCGACCCCGCACTGCGCGGACCCGACGGCTATGCCGACTATCTGCAGATGGCGACCGAGCGCAGCCTCGAGCGCTGCGCAACGGACCGCTTCGACCTGCTGCTGCTGCACAACCCCGATCGCATCGGCTACACGAGCGAGGCGGTCTGGAACGGCATGGCCGCCCTGCGCGACTCCGGCCTGACCCGGATGATCGGCATCGCCCCCGGCCCCGCCAACGGCTTCACGCTCGACATGATCGACTGCCTGGAGCGTTTCGGGGACATGATCGATTGGGCGATGATCATCCTCGGCCCGCTCGAGCCCTGGCCCGGCGAGTTCGTGCTCGGCGCCGCGTCCGCTCACCGAGTGCGGGTCATCACCCGCGTGGTGGACTACGGCGGGCTGCTCTTCGATGACGTGCACGCCGGCGCGGAGCTGGCCCGCGGCGACCACCGCGGATTTCGGCCCGAGGGGTGGATCGAGGGCGGCCGGGCTCGGCTGGAGGCGATGCGGCCGATCGCCCAGCGCACCGGCCTGACCGCGATCCAGCTCGCCTGCCAATGGAACCTCGCCCACGATGCCGTGCAGTGCGTCGTGCCCACGCTGATCCAGGAGGCTGGTCCTGACGCCCGCTCGGTCGAGGACAAGCGCGCCGAGCTGGCCGCACTGCTCGCAGAGTCGCCGCTCAGCGCCGAGGACGTCGAGGCGATTCGCCGGGCGGGGGACAACACGGGCAGCATGGATCTCAAGGGCGCCAACCCCGCCTACACGGGCGATCCCCAGCCCGACCGCTGGGAGCTGGACGAGCACCTCGCCGAGGTCGCGCAGCGCTGGCGGATCGAGCCCGGGCGCGACCTCGCCCAGCAGGCGCCGGCATGACCGCTGACGTGCGCCGGCACGCGGCGGCGTGGGAGCCGGTGCCCGACGATGACCTGACGCGCTGTCCCGAGCGCCGCACCGCCGGCTAGCTCAGACGGCGTCTCCGGCGAGCTCGGCCTGCACCCACTCGCAGCCGACCGAGAGGTCGGGAACGCCCATCGCGGCGGCGACGTTGAGCCACATGCCGTAGCGGAAGAAGTTGTCGATCCGCTCTTGGTCGGCGCCGGTCAGCCGTTGGACGTGCTCGACCAGCCGCGCGTAGAGCGTGCGCACCCGGTCGCGGATGATCTCGTCGTCGCAGGCGGCATAGGCCTGCAACTGGAGCATGAGGTGATCACGGTCGCTGCCCAGCCGTTCGACGTAGTGGTCGCCAATCGCCTTCAGCACGTCGGTGTCGGGCAGCGCGATCGCCGGATCGAACGCCTCGGTGGCCGCCGTCATCCAGCCCGAGATGTCCTCGAAGCTGCGCTGCACCGCGGCCAGGAAGAGCTCGCGCTTGCTGCCGAACAGACTGAACACGTAGGGCTGGGCGACGCCGACACGCCGCGCGATGCGGTCGACCGGAGTGCCGTGCAGCCCGCCATGCGCGAATTCGTGGACCGCGGCCGCGATCAGCGCGTCCCGGCGCTCGGCGGCCGGGACACGCTGACGGGCGGGGCTGCTGTCGGTGAGGCTGCGGGGCATCGGTGCCATCTCGTCGAGAACGGTCGGCTCGATCCTAGGGGACACTCAGGCGGCCGTCGGGGGCGCCAGGGCAGTGACTGCCCGCGCCTCGGGTCGGTCGGCCACCTCGGTCTCGGCCTCGGCCGGTGCGGTCGCCTTCGTGCTGAAGGGGAGCACGAGCGCGGTCAGCGCGCCGGCGGCCAGGACCGCCGCGCCGACCCACATCGCCGGGGTCAGCCCGTTGACGAAGGCCTGCGCTGAGCCGTAGCCGCCGTTGCTGGTGAACACCGTGGCGAGCACCGAGACGCCGAGCACGCCACCCAGCTCGCGGATCGCGTTGGTCGCCCCCGAGGCCTGGCCGGCCTGGTCGGCGCGCACCGAGGACAGGACCGCGGTGGCCGCCGGCGCGAAGACCAGCGCCATCCCGGCGCCGGCGAGGATGAACGGCGCGATCATGCTTCCGTAGCTCTCCCCGACGGCGGCGATGGAGGCCAGCCAGCCCAGCGCGATCGCCTGCAGCGCCAAGCCGGCGGCCATGAACAGCCGGCTGCCGTAGCGCTCGGAGAAATATCCGGCCAGCGGTGCCACGAGCATCGTCGCACCGGTCCAGACCAGGAGCTTGACCCCGGCCTGCAGCGGCGAGTTGCCGAGCACGTTCTGCAGGAACTGGCTGAGGAAGAAGATCGAGCCGAACATCCCGAAGAACATGGCCAGCGAGACGGCGTTGG
>JALYZB010000436.1 GCA_030945945.1 Actinomycetota bacterium
ACAACGCCCGAGGAGGGCATCGGTGACCGCATCACGATGGCGCCCCTGGCCGCCCGTCGTCTGACCGAGCAGGTGTCCCTCGTCCGTCGCATCATCGCCGTGGAGCTGCTCTGCGCCGCTCAGGCCGTCGACCTGCGCCGACCGGCCGCCCTCGGCGAACTCACCGCCGTCGCCCACCGCCTCGTGCGCGACCGCATCCCCTTCGCTGGCGGGGGCGTCCCGTACCCCTCAGATCTCACCCCCCTCACCGAGCTGGTCAGTTCAGGGCGGCTCGCGATCCTCCTGCGCCACGCGCGGGCCGGCTCCTAGTGGTTCGGACCGTCTGACTCTGTCAGCTGGCCAGCCTTCTCCCTCGGCGGAGGGGACGACGGCGCGGCCCGTTCGTTCCGCGGGAAAACGCAGAGCCGCGTCCAGTCCAGGAGGCGCGGTCTGCCGCTGAGTCACGTTTTCGGTCACGGACGGAACCGAATGCGTGAGCTTGGACAGGACCCGAGCACGAACCCACGACCCAAGGTGCTCGCGCCGATCCCTCTCGACGTCGACCTCAGGCCAGAAGCCGTCCGCTCAGCATGCCTTGGTTCGCCGTTCGCTCTCCAGACCGAAATCGGACGCGAGGACCGGGCAGAATCGTTGACGGGACCCGCTTTCGCTCTGCTACGCGCGCCGCGACGGCGCGCGTCGCAGCCCTGCGCGGTGCGGAACGGGCAACTCTCGAGTCAGACCGCGACCGCCCTTCAAGACACGACCACGGAGGCTCGCGCGTTAGTTCGCATCGATCGTCGAGCAAGCGGCCGCGACGAGAATCTGGTGCTAGCTGCTGAGGCTGTCATTGCCAGCAATGCAAACGTCGACGCCGAGCGGCACCGCTTACGCTTTCGCGTGAATCCGAGCGCCCGGGTCAACGCGAGCCGGGCCGCCCCTCGCTGCTGCATCGTCGCCGGACCGGTCACGAGCTTTCGGCTGCCGCTTCTTACGCCGCACGACGAAAAGCGGAAGCCTTAACCGTGGGAAGACGGTCGGCTTTGTGGCCGGATCTTCGTGAAACCAGCACGGATGATCTGGCATCGACGCCGGTGCTGTGCCTGGTCGGAGGCGACCTCCGGCCGCTGCCCGCGCCGCGTCGAGAAGCGCGTCGACGAGGAGACCGCCAAGGCTTTGGAGCTGCTACCAGCGCATTGTCACGAAATCCTTTACGTGACTCCGGCGCGGTGCGCCCAAGCTCGGAGGCGGAGCAGCGGCCGGAACTCTTCTGTCCGGAGGGGCGCTCGCCGGGGGGGGCCCAGGCGCGCGACATGCGCGCTCGAACTGTTCGTCAGCAGCGGGGCAAGCTTCCGGCCAAACAGATTCAGCAGATCGTTCAGGCGCGGGGAACGGTCACGAAGGGTGTGCTCAGCATTCCGATCGCTCCTGACGACATTCGCCCGGTCCACGGCCCGCTCGGGGTCATCATGGACGGGTCATTTGAAGTCGATGGAGCGTTTTCAGCCGCTCGGCGGCGGCCTCGCGTTCTTTAACCGTGACCTTCCGCTCAAGGCCAAGGAGAACGATGGCTTTATCGACGCAATCGACGCCAACGGGCTCGTCTTTCAGGCGTTTCACATGCATTACACCGAGCAGAGCCCCCAGACGTGGTTTATCCATTGGCGTGGGGTCGGCGAGTCGCTGACGCTAGCCCGAGCGGTTCATGGCGTGCCGAGGTCAACCTCAACGAAGCTACCTCAGACGATGCCGTCAAAGCCTAGATCGCCGTTGGATGACAAGCGTCCGGGGTAGAATCCTCGGTGGTCAGGCGACGATCGGCAGCAATGGCGTCGTCACGGTCAACGTTTCCCGGGGCGGACGGATCGTGGTCGACGGCGTTCACGTCTCGCCAGAGGCGAACATCTCCACCGGCATCCAGTTCAAGCCGCTCGGCAGAACCGGCTCACACGCTGCCGCCGGGCCCGACTTCGCAATGACCGGACGTGAGGTCATGCCCGTCGTCAAGCTGATGCGCGCAAAGGGGTGGTATGTCGGCTGCCTCTATAACCAGGAGACCGAGGGGTATCCCCAGCTGTACTTCTCCCACATGCTGAAGACCGGCGACGCCTACCAGCTGGCGGCCGAGATCCGCGCCGGGCTAGACAAGACCAACGCCAACTTCATGTAAGCCGACCGAGTTTGACTCCGGCGGCGCGCAGCTCCGAGAACGCGACCGGCTGATTACCGGGCCCGTCGCAGCTCCGCGAGCAGCCGCTGCTGCTGGATACCTACAGGTGACGCCATGAACCGATTGTGCTCGAATCACTCGAGTCCTCCAAAGCACCCGAGGATGAGCATCGGGACCATCCAGGCTACGACGAGTAGTCACGAAGATTGAAGCCGTAACCTGAGTCGCAGGTCGTGATCGCTGATTGCGCTTGTGTGCTGTCAGCTTGACGTTGCAAAGCTGTCCTGAACGGGCAACGGATGTGCTTCGCCTGGATGTATTACCCCGGAGTCTGTTCTGCGGAGATTGATTCGTGGACGCCGGGGACACTTTCTCTGCGAGACAGCGAGCGCGTAAAGGCTGAGACAGATCACGGCTCCTTCGACGAACGTCGCCGCGAGTCCGAGTTTCTCAGTCCAGTTACCGACGTCGCTGCTGGAGCTCGGAAGGCCGGTCGTGCGGCTCAGGATGAAGCCGATCAAGGTGAGGGCGGCCAGTCCGCCGGCGGCGGCCCAGGTCAGCGACGAGCCAGTATGAAGAACCGCGAATGCCACCGCGAGGCTCGTGATCATGAGCAGGATGTAGAGCACACCGAGATAGGGCGTCTCGTTGATCTTGTTGATCACGTTGAGGAGGTGGATGAGCGCGATTGCCAGCATCCCGGCGAAGCCCAAGCCCCGCAGAGCGGTATGTCGGATTGTGTGCTCGATTGCTGGGACTGAGATCTCGGACTGGTGGCGCTGGGGAGGGCGACGCAGCATCGTTGTCCGCCGACGCTGGGCGGGTCTGGGACCGGAAAGGTCGTAGTGGTACCCGGGCATTGCGACTTCTACACAGCTTGTGCATCTTAATCGTACAATCCGTTGATGTTGATCACAGAGCGAAGAGACGCCTGATTACAGACGATCTCGTGACCGCTGCTTCGTGAGAAACCAGGAGCGATCGGTCGTCGGCAGCCCCCCGGGCGCTGTGCGAATGCGGCCCGAAAGCGGGAGCGTGTCTCACGGTCGCATGCGCGGTGGATCTGCTCCGACGGCCGCGGCGTTGCGTGCTGCGTTTTGTCGGGGGTCAGCGCCACCCACGCTCTGGGACGGGGTCTACGATCATGACGGCACGTCAGACTTGTCCCCTCAGATCGCTGCGCGGCGCGCTCGCCGCCGTGCCCAGCTTCGTCGCCAACGGCTGCTTGCGCTTAGCTTGACGCGGCCGCGCTGGTGCTGCTGGCGGTCGCCGTGATCGACTTTGCGGGCGGAACCGAGACGCGCGCACGGCCGCTGGGTGCTGGCACAGCCGCTTTTCCGCCGGCAAGCGGGACGGCTGGGGGCGACCATGCGATCGAGCGGGTTGGCCCGCAAGCATCCCGGACCGCCGCCAGTGGAACGATCCGGCAGCTGCTGCGTCTTGGGCGACCGATCTACTGCGGGGGTCCGCACGGCAACGCGGTCGCGTTGACGTTTGATGACGGACCCGGCGTCTACACCCACTACGCCCTCAACAAGCTCGCCGCGGCCCACGAGCACGCGACGTTCTTTGACGTTGGGCGAAGCGTCGATAACTGGCCGGGTTACCTCACCCGCAAGCTCAAGGTCGGGGCAGTCGAGGATCACACCTACACGCACGGCGCGCTGATCGCGCTGGCGCCCGGCCAGATCACCTACCAGCTCCAAGCGACTGCCGCGAAGATCCAGACCCAAACCGGCGAGGCCGTTCAACTCTGGCGCCCCCCTTACGGACTTCACAACCCGACCGTCGACCGAATCGCCCAGCAGCTCGGTTTGCTGGACGTGCTGTGGGATGTCGACTCCCAGGACTCACTTGGCGCTAACTACGCCCAGATCATTAGAAACGTTGAGGCCGGGCTTCGTCCCGGCGCGATCATCGAGATGCACGAAAACCGTGGCCAAACGATCCGCGCTCTCACGGCGTTGCTCCCAGCGCTGCACCGCCGTCACCTGAGATCTGTGACCGTACCCCAGCTTCTCGCCTCAGACCCTCCGTCCGTCAAGCAGGTCCGTAACGGACTCGCAGGCTGCAAGCGCGAAGGAGAAGTCCTCACACACGGAGCACCCAGATAACCCCCGATCAC
Organism: Actinomycetota bacterium; assembly: GCA_030945945.1. The sequence continues at coordinate 4,275 of JALYZB010000436.1, forward strand.
CACGGCGCTCGCCACCTCCTGGTGGCGTAGCACCACGGGGCGGGCAGGCCCGACAACGCGATCGCCGCAGCAGCCGGATAGGTTTGATCGATGCCCCTGCGCATCTTGGTCCGCCACGCAGAGTCGACCTATAACGTCGAAGGACGCATCAACGGCGCCCCCGCGATCCCCGTGCCGCTCAGTGCCCGCGGCCGTACGGAAGCCGCTGACCTAGGCCTGCACATAGCCCATGTGCGGGTCGGGCTGTGCCTGCACACTCGTTTCTCGCGCACGATCGAAACGGCGCGGCTGGCGCTGGGCGATCGCGCCGGCCACGTTCCTTTCCTCTGCGAGCCCCTCCTTGACGACATCAACGCCGGCGATTTGGAAGGCGAGTCCCGGGAAGCCTACGCCGCCTGGATCATCTCCCATGGACGCGACAGTCCCTTCCCGGGCGGTGAAAGCCTGGACGGCGCGGCCGCTCGATTTGCCGACGGGATGCGTTCGCTGGCCGACCGCCCAGAGGAGGTGGTGCTGGCCGTCTGTCACGAGCTTCCGGTCCGCTACGCGCTTAACGCTGCCTCAGGCTCACTGGACCTGGAGGGGCCCCAGCACCAGATCGCCAACGCCACTGCGTACCTCTTCGAGCCCTCAACCCTTCACGAGGCGGCTAACGGAATCGAGCGTTCCTTGCACATGGACTAGCGGGGTCTTCGAGAGACCGGCGAGACGCTTACGCATACGCCGCACCGCCGGCCGCTGCCGCCCGGTCGCGAGCGACATGCGCGTCGATGTCCTTGAGATCGACGACCAGCCACCGCGCGCGAGCAGCTGAGAGGCTGTTGAGGCAAGCTCATGATCGACGGCCACGCGATGCAAGTCTCGGGATGCCCAAGAGCCAGGATCCTCGCTCGGCGACCGAGCCCGAGCCGTCCCGCCTGGCTCGGTGCGCGCGGACTTCGCCAAGGCCCGTGCGTATGGTGGGCCGCAACCATTAACGGTCGATGGCACGCTCCAATGGCGGTCGTGCTGAACGGCGGGGAGAGCGACGAAAGGCGCGATGACCGGACAACATGACCGTGACGAGCTCGTGGAGCTCATGAGCCGCTACGCCAGCATGCCGGACACCCAGAATTGGGATGAGCTGCCGCGGTCGGTGTTCTGCGACGAGTTCACCGTCGACTTCGGCTCACTCGGCCCACCCGTCGCGACGGTCAGCCGTAGCGCCTAGTCTGCGCAAGGGAAGCAGGCGTTCGCCGGTTGGACAGCGACGCACCATGCGATCACCCACCATCAGATCGCCATCGACGAAGATCGTGCGACCATCCGGGCCCACGTGCGCGTCGAGCACTGGGCTCCCCCCGAGGTCGCGGGCGGCGGACCGAACTGCTGGCTGGTCGTCGGCTTCTACGACAACGTCGCCATGCGAACCCCAGAGGGCTGGCGGCTGAGCTCGGTCAAGCTAACCGTGACCCACCAGGAGAACCAGGCGCTGCTCGCGGCCTCAATGGCGGCGGTAAAGGACTGAATCCCGGCCGTACGGACCGGCAGTCGTTCGTGGGGCGGCCTGGGGGCCGGGGCATTCCGCGACCAGCGAAACGAGTGAGCCCGCACCTTCCCGAGGATTACTACCGCCTTGTCGCCGCAGGAGGTCTGACGCCGCCGCTTCCGGCTTCCGCACCTGGCTGATTCAAAGCGGCCGCCTCGTCTGTGACGTCGCCGTCCCGCTTGGCGCGATCTCCGTCGCGAACAGACTCGTCAGCTGTCGTGTGATGCGTGGATGAAAGCGACCAGCGTCAGCCGGGGCGGCATTCCAGGTCCCCGCGCCTCGAGGCGTCGCGGACGCCTGTGACGACGCCTCAGGTCGTCTGATCCGATACCGGAGGGCCGCTCGGGGCACAAGGTTTGTCTGACTTGGGCGCTAGTGGTTGGCCGAGCTCTGAACTTTTGGGGCGTGGCCGGTCATGCAAGTCTCGCCCGGGGGGAAAGATCGCGGGTTAGGCTTGCGCTAGAGACCGTCGTCGAAGCGGCTGCTGCGACGTCGATGTTCATGGGACCGGGCCGTCCCGGTCGGGTTCATCGCCGAAGGGAGTTCGTCGTGCCTGCCAGAGCAATTCATCACGTCGATCTCGCGGTCGAGGATGTGGAGCGATCGATCGCGTTCTACACCAAGCTGCTCGGACCGCTCGGCGTCGAGGTCACAAATCGGTTTCCCACATACCGCGGCACGGAGGAGGTTGCGTATCTGACGATCGGTGAGCAGGC
>JALYZB010000445.1 GCA_030945945.1 Actinomycetota bacterium
TAACCCCGCGACCGGCGCCGCGATCAAGATCAAGGCGTCTAAAGCCCCGAAGTTCACCGCCGGGCAGACCCTCAAAACAGCGGTCAGCGGCAAGAAAACCTGACCCGCCCCCGGGACCGGCAACGGCCACTCGCCCGCTCAGGGGTGACGTCTACGCTCAACCCCCGCCCAGACCGTGCGTACCGGTCACGTGCTTCGCCCAAAAACGCGGCCGTATAACCGCGGGGTCGCCGGCGTAAACATGACCCCGCGGCGAGAGACCACCAGGGTCGATCGCCGATCCGACGTCAGGGCCCGGCCGCGGCACGACGTCCGGTTTCGCGGTGGACATCCGGGTGACTCGCTAGGGCCCGGTTGCGGCATCCTCGTTCATGCGCTGGTGCCCTGCCCAAGAGTCTGCGTCAACCTCCAGGCGAAATCGCGGCTGTTGGCTGGCCGTCAACGCTGCGCGGTCGGTCCTGCGGGTCGGGATGGCGACGGTGATGTGGTGCTGCAGTCCGGTGTGACGACCCGGGCTATGGCGGGCGCCAAGACGCTCGCGCGTTGCGCAAGCGTTTGTTGTGTGCCCGGCGAGACGAGGCGTGCTTGCGTCTCCCGGATCCACGGCGACGGGCACGTGGCCTGAGTCGGCGCCGAGCGCGTCGCGGCGGGGGGTAGCGCGCGCGGCAGTCGCCGACCTCGCCCGGCAGCGTCGCAGCGCAGATCCCGAGTCCCGTGAGCGAACGAAGCCGCGGGAAGATCTCCCGGTCGCGATCGGAGTCCAGCGCGTCGGCGATCTCTGACTCAAGGAGCCGGTCCGAAGAGTTGCGGCCCAGGTACTCCATCGGCGAGCAGAGGGCTGCCTACTGGCAGGCGACCTGGATGTGGTGCATCAGCCAGCCGCCCTTAGACCCGGCGGGGCTGAGCTGCACAGTACCCGTGCAGTGCTGCGTGCCGTCTGTCCGCACCGAGGTGGTGGTCAGGGCGACCGTGGCGCTGCCAGCCGATCGGTCGAGCGTGCGCAGGCTGTCGACGGTGATGAAGCGATCGGCAGCGAAGGTGTTCTGGAAGCTCTGATAACCGCCGATCTGTGCCTGGAACGTGGGATCGGCCAGGGCCCAGGCCTGCGAAAAATGATGCCCGGCGGCCAGCGTGTAGAAGGTCGTGGCGGCGGCTCCGGGGCTCCCGCTCAGCGGCGCGGCTGCGGCGGTCGTCTTCGTGGCGCTCGTCGTCGCTGAGCCGGCGCCCGTCGAGGCCGTCGAGCTCGTGTCGGTGGCGCTCGGCTTGGCCCTGGCCCGCGGCTTGGTCTGAGCATGAGCGCCGGTGAGGGGGTGAGACGGACCGCTGCCCCCGGAGGTGAGGGCGACGGCGCCGATCACGCCCGCGGCCGCGAGGGCCAGCAGGGCGATGGGAATCAGCGAAAGCCGCCGGCGTCGGCGAGGCGAGGCGTCTACGGGGAGTGCGGCTGATCGGGGCCCGGTCCGCGAGGCAACGGCCGGCGGGACCGGGGTCGCGGTCGGCGGTGGCCGCCGCGGAGGCCGGCTGGCGATCGGCGCTGTGGCTGGCGATTGCAGGGCACTGCGCAGGCGATCCATCAATTCCCCGGCTGAGCGTGGCCGGCGCGCCGGGTCGGGGTCCATAGCCCGTTTGAGCAGCTCGGCTGCGGCCGCGGGCGCTTCGGGCCAGACGTCGCGCAGATCCGGAGGGGTCTTGTTCTCTATCGCGTAAGCCAGGGCGATCGGGTTCGATTCCCGGCGCGCCCGCTTGCCGGACAGGGCCTCGTAGGCGACGGCGGCCAGGGCGTAGATGTCAATTGCCGAGGTCGCTTCCCCTTCGTGCATCTGCTCGGGAGCCATGTAGCCAAGCGAGCCGATGATCGCCCCCGCCGTGGTGATCCGGGTCCGGTCAGAGACCGCGGCGATGCCGAGATCGGCGACCTTCACATCGCCGTTCTTGCCCAGCAGAACGTTAGCCGGCTTCACGTCCCGGTGGACGATGCCCTGCTCGTGGATCGCATCCAGCCCTGCGGCCGCTCTCGACAGGATCCGCAACGTCTCCTCGGTGCCCAGGCCGCCGTCCTGCCGGGCGATCGCGTCGCGCAGGGTCTCCCCCTCCACGTATTCCATGACGATGACCAGCTCTCCGTCCACGGACTCGTCGACGTCGTAGATGGAGACCAGGTTGTTATGGCTGATCGACGCTCCGACCAGAGCTTCTCGTCGGAGGCGCAGAATGCCCCTCTCCCCGGCAGCGGCTGTCACCCGCTTGAGCGCCACCTGGCGGCCCAGGGTAGTGTCGTCAGCGAGCGACACGGTGCCCATCCCGCCGGTTCCGAGGACCCTGACGTCGCGATAGCGGTCCAGTTTGGCGGGATCGGCCACTCGCGAAACCTACCCAAACAGGGGTGAGGCGAGACCCCCGGCGATCTGCTCGAGCAGCACTCCAAGCATGCGGGTCATTCTGAGCAAAGCTCGAGCGCCGTCGCCTGGCCTCCAATGGTCACGGGCCGCCAAGCTCTGGAGTCGCTCCAGGTTGTGGTGGTGGAGATCAACTCGATGTTGCACCGGCGCTGACCCCTAAACGGCAGTTCGGCGAGGGGTGATCAGTTCGAGCCGGTCCATCGCAATAGTGTGACGCGCGCCGTCTGCAGAGTGTCGAAACGATCGAGATCGAGGAGCGTGGCGAGCGAGGACGGCCGGGCCCGCGGTGGCTATCGCCACAGTTTCGGCGTGCTCTCCCTCGACCAGCTAGAGCGTGCGGAGCGGGGGCCTCGCGCGACGCGATCGGGCGCCTGGAGATGGTGCCGGTGTGGTTCGGCGCGCGCGGCCTATTCGGCGCCGTCGGTGAGTGAGACGGTGATCTGGCTCGCCGCTCGAGGAGCTGCTTCGGCGTAGTGACGCCCGATACCGCCAGGATCCCCAGCGCGGCTGTGCTGATCGGTATGGGTCGCCGACGGAGAATTCGCCAGCCGCCCCGATCCGCGAACCGATCAGCACCGCCTCTGACAACGCCGACGGTCGACGCTATCTGCTGAATCTTCTCCGGCTCATGCCCGACGGCGCGAACCGTCACGATCACCGACTCGCCTGCGATCAGGCCGAGTGTGTGCCAGTTGCCGAAACGTCAAGGGTTGGGCCGCAACCTCTCGAGCACGTCTGCTTTCGCCACTTCTAGCCAACCTACCGAGACCGGCAGACAACGAAGCCGGCGCACGACTGGCAACGCGTGAGCCTCACGAGCCTCCATTTAGCGTCGCTTCTGCCTGGTCGCCCACGCAGCCATGATGTTCGGGCTTCCGCTGTCACGGCCGACCCGAAGCGGCAGCGAGGAGCCGGCCGTTTCTCCGGCCAAGCCGGCCCGTCGTTCGTGAGAGCAGCTGTATGGCTCGCGGAGAGCTAACGGCTGCACCAGAGCGGGAGTGGGTTCGCAGTCTCCTTGGGCGCTTGAGTCAGGCGGTCTCGCGCATTCGTCGCCGCATCAATAGGCTTGGCTCCTGACCTCGATCGACGACACGCTTGGGACGGTCACGCGGCTTGGCATCGCCGCCGAGGCGCTGGCTGGTCTGGCCGCGCGGTTGCGTGCGGATGTCGATGGGATGGAGCTTGCGCCTGACGTTGCGGCCGGGCTGGACGCGGTCGTCGATTGCCTCGGCGTCGACGTGGTGGCGATGACGTCTGAGGAGCGCCGGCGGGTGGAGATGTCCGCGCGGGCACTGCTGCTGCAGGCTGCGGATCTGCTCGCCGATCCCGGCCGCTCGCCTGGCTGGGCGTTTGACGATTCGGCCGTGCTGCTCAGCACCGGGCGCCTGTCGGCGAACATCGCTGGCGTCATTGCGCAGATCGCGCCGGCGCTCGATGGGCTGCAGGACGCTTTGGAGCGCCCCGGCGCGAAGTTCCTTGATGTCGGTGCCGGCGTCGCGGCGCTGTCGATCGCATTGTGTGAAACATGGCCCAGACTGCACGTCGTCGGCCTCGAGCCGTGGGCTCCGGCGTTCGCGTTGGCAGAAGCTCAGGTGGCGTCAAGCGACGTCGCCGACCGCGTCGAACTGCGGTCCGTGTCCATCGAGGATCTTGATGACGGCACTGCGTTTGATGTGGCTTGGCTGGCGGGCCCGTTTGTACCCCCGGCTGTCATTCCGGCCGCGCTGGAGCGCTTGCACAATGCGCTCAAGTCGGGTGGGTGGCTACTCTTTGGGCGCTTCGCGGGACCTCCGGAGCCGCTCGCGGATGCTGTCACACGCCTGCGTGTCCTGCGCTCGGGCGGGTCGGTTGCCGATGCTGAGGAACTCGGTGCGCTGATGCGCGAGGCGGGTCTGGTCGATGTCCACGAGGTCCAGCGCACATGGCAGGCCCCCGTCGGCTTCGTCGCCGGCCGCCGGCCGGGTTGATGCAACCGAGGAGGTCGGATGACCGCCAAGCGTCCCGCGTCGCGCGACGACGCCTTGCCGCGCCGCGGCTTGGCCAGCAAGCCTGCTGTGTCGCGCCAGACGCAAAAGCCACGATTGATGAGGCCGCTTCCGCTATCCAGGTTTGACCAGAAGCCCCGCCACAGCTCAGGCGGTGCTGGATCTGCTCACGACCGACAGCGGCACGAGCCGACGGTCGGTCCTGCAATCCCGTCGAGAGGGGAAGCGTGGTTGGGGCCCGGGCAGTCGGTAGCCGCTCTTCGTCCCGAGACTGCCTGATCCGAGCTTCCGATTCTCGGGGGTCGCCGCGGGTGCTCGTCGTCGGCTCAGATCCCGGATGCACGTCCGCCGCGACGGCCGGGATGTGGCCATGCCGTACCGGCGCGAGGAGCTCGATCGGCTGGGTCTTGCCTTTGAGGAAGATCGAGCCGCGGGAGACGAGGAGCGCGGGTCGTACAAGCGCGTCCTGGGTCGCGCGCGTGATCAGCAGATCGTCACTGCCGTCTCGCGTGGCGGCCTCCACGCGTGCGGCGACGTTGATCGCGTCGCCGATGACGCTGAAGTTGAGACGCCCGGCGCCCCCGATCGAGCCGGCGACCACGCGACCGGTGTTTACCCCGATGCACACGTCGAGTGGCACGGCGGGTCTTCGAACCGCATCGAGGATCTCAATTCCAGCGGCCAGGGCGCGGTCGGCGTGGTCAGGGTACCCCTCGGGTGCTCCAAACACGGCCAGCAGCCCGTCGCCCACGAACTTGTCGATGTGGCCGCCATGACGGTCGATAATCGGGACCAGGATCTCGAACATCGCGTTTAGCGCGGAGACCACTTCCGGCGCGGATGCCCGTTCGGCAAATGGCGTGAAGCCGGGCACGTGGCAGAACATGATCGACACGTCAACCTCGACCCCTGCGTCGGAGAACTGCCCCGACAGGATGAACCGCGCGACGTCCTTATCGAGATAGGTGCTGAAGGTTTCGCGAAGCTGCTCACGCTTGGCCAACCCCTGAGCCATGCGGTTGAAGGCGTCGGACAGGTCGCCTAGCTCGTCGCTGGAGACGACCGGCACGCGCACCTCGTAGTCGCCCTCGCGCACCCGAGCAAGCGCGTCGCGCAGAAGCCCGATCGGATTGGTGATCGCACGTGAGAGCAGCACCGTCAGCACCAGCGACAGCGCCAGCCCGACCGCGAGCGACACACCAGCGCTGATCGCCAGCATGCGAGTACCGCCGTGATGGGTGACCAGCGCGGCGACCGTCACCCCCGTGATCGCGGCGAACACTGGCAGGCTGATGATCAGTCGCCAGCGAAGCGGTAGTCCAGTACGCGTGAAGCGGAAGTCCTCCGGGAGCGCCGCAGCGAGTAGTTGAGGATCGTGCCGTACGCCGCGGCGATCACTCCCACCGCCAGAATCACAGGATATGCGCCTACGGGAAGGGAGAGGACGATCATCACCACCGCCACGCTCGGCAGCGCCGCAATCGAACTGGTGGCCAGCGAGTCACGGCGAAACGATCGCGTTGGAAAGTTCGTCGCTGCGTCCCAGGCGACGGTCGTCTCGGCGCCCGTCGGTGCCTTCTTCAAGCGCCAGTCGGCGAGGTCGGCCATCGCGCCGCGCTGACGCGCGATGGCCCGGCCGACGCCGGCAGCAGTGAACGCGCTCGTCGCGGCGGCGATCAGCGCGGCGTCTGCCAGCGACGGACGATAGAACGACGCCAGGATCGCGACGAAGCCGACCGCGATGAGCATCGCCGCCGGGATCTCCGTCGCCAGAAAGACAAGCTTGTAGCGCCGCCCCGGGCGCTCGTATAACACTCGCGCCAGATGATCGAGCACGTGCCAATTGTGCCCCATTCGCGTGCAGAGCCGGGTGACACGTGCTGCTGACCGGAACGCCATCGGGACCGTGAAGGCCCAGTCCTCAACTCGTGAGGGAGATGACCCCGCACGAAGGAAGCTGACGCCCCAGCGCGCGTGCGATCGCGGACGCGGCGCGCGGAAGAGCGTGTGCTGGAGCCAGCGCCGAGCCTGCCGTCGCCTCCTTCTCATAGCCGGGACGACAAGACAGCCGAGAACTGGCCGCCGTGCCTTGGGGCGATCGCTGCTGCTGATGAGCACGTCGCCTTGCTGCTCAGCGGGGGCCGAGTGGTCGCCGCGAGAATTCAGGCCCGCGAACCTGATGCCTGGCCGGCAAGCTGGTCCTGATCGACCACGCCCGCGAACGGGCCGCATCCATGCAAGCTCTCACCAAAATCGACCTTCGAATCACGATCGGTCTTCTGTGCCGATATTGCCCTCGAGATCCGCGACAAGCTACGGGACCGCGGCTTGGCGCATGAACTGCCAGCACCGGACAACGACCTCGCAGTACCGGTTGTCGCCGGGGCGGGTGCGCACAGCGCACGTCCGCTTCGGATCCCGGAAGTCGAAGCAGAAATAACCGCAGGCCGTCGCCGGAGCCCACTCGCACCTCCTGCTTCGTGAGAGGAGGAGCGCCGATGCTTATGCTCGTCGCGCGGTAGCCACCACATAGCCACTGGTGACCCGGAAGGCGTTCGGGTCCTCGTTGCCTCGCTCGAGGATCTCAAGGGCTTGCTCGCGGAGGGCGTGGCTGCGCCCGAGCGGCTCGAGGACCGCGCGCCCCGCCACCCAGAGCGGATGCATTCCGGACTCCACTTCGAGGTAGTCGCGCGGGGATCTCGCCGTGAAGGCGATTTGCTCCTGTGCGATCTCGACTTCGAAGCCGTGCGGCCCGAACAGCCCCGCGAGCGCCTCACGATCATGCCAGGCGAACGACTGCGGTGCGGGTAGCGCACCGAGCGCGTCCATCACCGCCTGCCGTGATGCACGCGCGAGCTGGGAGATGGCTCCCTCGGGGATCCAGGCCGTGAGAATGATCCGCCCGCTCGGTCCCGCGACTCGCGCCAGCTCAGCCGCAGCGGCGGTGGGGTCCGGCGCGAAGATCACGCCGAAGACCGACAGGACCACGTCGGCCTCGCCGTACCCAAGCGGCAGCGCCGCTGCATCCCCCGAGACAAAGGTCGCGTCGAGTTTCCGTTCCCTGGCCAGCTCGCGCGCGACTTCGAGCAGTCGCTCCGCTGGGTCGACGCCCGTCACCAGCGCGCCGCGCGCGGCAGCGAGCAGGGAAGCGTTGCCAGTCCCGCACCCGACGTCGACGACGTGCTCGCCCTGAGCAGGTGCGGCGCGGTCAACCGCCACGCGGGCCGCGGGCAGCAGTTGCTCGGCGGTCTGCTCGTAGCTGCCGACGCTCCAGTCCACTCGCGGCGGGGAGTTCATCGGCAGCAGGCTAACTGAGTGGCGCTCGGGTGCCCCACCGAGATGCCCCGGCGCACCCCGCTCTGCGACAAGCGTTCGTCACACGGAACCCGCCGTCCGCGACCCGACGCGGGCCCACCGCCAACGGACAAGACTTCCGCCTTCGTCGCCATTCGGGCCACGATCCTGCGGCTGCTGCTTCTCAAGCCGGCCCAGCCCGAAGAGGAGTGTCGGATCCCGTCGAAGTCTGCTGCGCCGTGGCCGTCGGTGTCGGGCGAAGGCCCAGAAGAAGACGCTCGATCCCACCCAAACTTCAGAGCGTCCTGATGCGCGGTACTCGGTCAAGCTCGATTCCGAAGTGCTCGCGATACGCGGTGAGGATCGCGGGGTCATCGCCTAGCTTCGTCTCGTGCTTTTTGCCGTCGGTGGTGACGATCAAGATGTCCTCACGAAGCGACACCCGGCCGTTTGCGGAGGACCGGCTGCAAATCGCGTTCGCCCCGAAGTGCGACAGCGGCGAGTGCTGCTGATACCAGCACATCGCATCGAAGTCGGCCAACCGTCGCGGATGTCGCTCCAGCTGGTACTGAATGACGCCATCCTTGGTGACCGTCACGTCGCCATCAACGTCCTGGACGCAAAACGTGCCATCAGGGTCGTCCTGCTCGACGCCGAAGTCCAGCCGAAGCGGGTAGCGGCTGTGGGCGCCGAACCCAACGTCAGCGAGCCATTCCGAGCGATCTGAGTCGCCCACTAACAACGCGAGATGGTCCAGGGGCGGCCCGTAGCTCTCACCGGTCCACACCCGAGCAGCCAGCAGCGTGACGTCATAGCCAAGGACCGAGAGCAACTCTGCGAACAGCCCGTTGAGCTCGTAGCAAAACCCGCCGCGCCGCCGCTCCAGGATCTTTCCGATCAGGGCCTCGCGCTCAAGCGAGATCAGCTCGTCCAGCGCGATGCTGAGGTTCTCAAACGGCACACGCTCGAGATGAGCCGCGTGCAGACGCCCCAGCGCCGCAGCATCTGGCCGGACCGGACAAGCCAACCCGAGCCGGCCAAGGTAGGAGTCCAGAAAGCCCACACCGCCATTAATACCCGCTCGACTCACGAGCGCAAAGCCGATCATCCTTCCATCAATCTGCGCCCAGAGTGCTGCTTCGTTCAGCACTGATGATCGGACATCGACGCCGGTGCTGGTGGCTCCTGGAGCCAGCTCCTGTCGCCACCGACGCCGCGTCGAGGGCGCGTTGCCCAGCCGGCCACCGGGCTCAGTAGCTGCCAACGGCGGATTGAGTCAGAGAAGCATTTCCAACGTGGCTCTCGGGTCTGGCTCGGACCGATCCCTGAGCGCATTCGTTGAATCGACCGAGCTACCGGTGGTCGCTGCCGAATCGGCGAGTCTCTTCGTGAGATGGCTCGTGGCGCTGGATAGGGCCAGGAAGAACTCGGTGCATCCGCGGTTGGCAAGCCCGCACACGGTCGGCACGCCGAAGAGCCGCCGAGGGTCAAGAGCTGCGGCGTACCCCGGCATCCCACGATCAGAATCACTGCGGCCGCGACAGCCGCCAAACCCCTCAACGCCAAGCCTGTGAACCGGGCGATCGAGTCACGTTCTGTCCAGCGGGCTCAAGAGGGTCAGTGCACCACCCCCGTCCGGCCGAAGGTTCTCAGGGTAGAGCGGCCGGAGGCTGCCTTGGTTGCTCGCCCAGCACCGGTCATCAGCCAGGCAGCCAAGCAAGCGCCCGGATGTTCAGGTGGTGCGCCGATCAGCTGAATTCGCCCCAATCAAACGTGACCGTGCGGGAGGGCTCGGATGCTCGTTCCTCGAGTAGCACTCGGTTCTCTCCGGGCCGACCGAGGCGGGTTCTCGCATCTGTAAAGTTGTTGGACATGACGCCCAGATGGGGACGGGTCTGGTTTGGCGCCACGGCCGCGTGCGTGCTTGCCGGCGTCACGATCAGCGTCATCACTGCAGCCAACAACACCGAAGGCCACTTTCACCCGGCGGCAGCCCGAGCGGCCAACACCTTCGCGTTTTTCACGATCCAGTCAAACCTGCTCGTCGGCCTGGCCGTTCTGCTGCTGGCCATCCGCGCCGATCGCTCCTCGACGGCGTTCGCGGTCCTGCGCCTCTCCGGCCTCGTAGCGATCACCGTCACCGGGCTCGTGTTCCACGCCGTCCTCGCCCAGACACTCGATCTCAAGAGCTGGGATGCCGTCGGCAACGAACTTGTGCACACCGTGGTTCCCGTGATGGCGGTCGTGGGCTGGCTGCTGATCGGGCCGCGACGCCTGGTGTCCGCTCGAATCGCCTGGCTCTCGTTGATCTTCCCGATCGGGTGGCTCGCGTTCACCCTGATCCGCGGGGCGATCGCGCACTGGTACCCATACCCATTCATCGATGTCACCCAGCTTGGTTACGGCCGCGCCTCGGTCAACTGCATCTGGGTGGCGCTGATAATGCTCGGACTGGCGGCCGGAGCAACCGTGCTCGACGACCGCACCGGGCGTGCCGCACCCGCGGTCCGAAAACCCCCAAGGTAGGAGCGATCGACCGTCGCTGCTTGGCTCACGAACTGGACCAGACCCGGCGTTGGTGCCAAAAACATTGACGCTCGGCTAGCGCATTTTCGGCTTCAGTCACGTTTTCGGTCAGGAACGTGATCGCATTGATGGTCGCCGCGCGGTCGTCGGCGCAAAGGTGATCCGGCGGCCCGAGAGACGATCGGGCCGCCGTCAAGCAGCCGGCTCCGGCCTCACAGACCGCCGTCGCGTGACAACCAGCTGCACGATGCCCTCGTTCGGACAGCTCACCGCCGCAAGCTCATAGTTCGCTAACTAATGAGCGCGGCATTTACCTCGGGCGACGCTCTACGAAGATTCACGTCGCGCTATACCGGCGGTCGGCGGGCAAGATCGGCGGGCACCTTCCAGGCTGGCCCGAGGCCCGGATCGTCCTGGTCGATCACACGGCCGCCAAGCGGGATCAGGGCGGACGTCTCCGCTGGTGTATCACCAGGACGGTGACGCCGTCTCCGTGGTGGCCTCGAAGGGCCGGGCAGTTAGATTAAGGCCTGGCCACGCAATGCATGGGACCTGCTGCCTGTGGGCTTTTGGGAGGGGCCGTGATCGCGAGCGAGCGTGTTTTAGTGCAAGCTGAACGTAGGCCGTCGCGGGGGGTCAGGCTGTCGCCGGGGGTCGCTGTCCGAGCCCGGGCGTCTGGTCAGGTGCGGTTGCGTCGTGACGCCCGGAAATCCACGTCCTTGTTGACCGCGCACAGAGCGTGGGGAGCACACAGGAACAGCGCCTTGGATTCCTCAAAGCAGTAGCGGTCAATCTCCTGCGCTGCCTTTTGAGCGGCCTGCGGCGTGGTTGACGGCGGGCGTAGGCGGGCGGCATCGGCGTTGCCAGCCTGCTCGCCGATCTCGGTCACGAGGTTCCGACGGCGCTGCTACCGAGTTTCTTGACAAGCACTCTGGGTGCGCCGGCCGCTGTACTGGGGCTTATCGATGGTGTGTCTGACGGGCTCACTGGAGTCGCCCGGCTTGATGGTGGCGCGCTCGCGGACGACGCGGCCCGTCGACGAACTGTTGCGGTGGGCGGCTACACCGCGACGGCTGCCCTGTCTGGGCTGATCGGTGGCGTCGGCGCGGCTTGGCAGGTCGGTGCCCTGCGCGCAGTCGCGTGGACCGCGCCTGGTCTGCGCGTCCCCGCGCGCAACGCCCTGCTGGCGAACGTCGTCCCGGCAACTGCGCAGGCGTCCAAGCAGCACCCCGCTGGTCCTGAGAACGAGTGCGAAGCCGGAGGGCGAGTCGGCGATCCTCTGCGCCGCGTGACCGATTGGGTCTGCGAGCTCGCAGGTGGCGGCGTCGTGTCGGGCGAGCTGACCAGTCGTTATGAAATCTGGGATCCTGGTGCTCGACGGGGAGGTTGTGCGCGAGCCAGTCGGCTTTGCCGGGAACGTAATCGTGGACGTGCTCGAAGCCGAGCGTTTCGAGCCGGCACGCGGCTCGTGGGCTCACGTCTCAGGTGTGGTCCTAGCAGTAGACAACGATTGACCGGCGCCGGTCCAGTCCGCAGAGCTGTGTCTGTCGAGTTGCTCGAGCGGAATGTTGATCGCCCCGGGCAGCTGTGCCTTAGCGTATTCGGCCGGCGGGAGCACCTCGACGAGCTGTGCCTGCTCGGCGATCAGGCGTTGGAGCTCAGGCAGCTCGATCCGCGCGGTCATGGGCGTTCCCCCCGGGTGCTCTGCGATTGCCTCGAGGATCCAATGGTCGGGCGGTAGGCCGGTTAGGCCGGCGCGGGTTTGGTAGATCCGGCATTTGAGGCCGTAGTCGTCGCGGTCCGGGGCGCCCGGGTCGATATCGCGGCCGTCGACGCGAATCGTTGGAGAGCCGAGGAACCGCTCGCGCTGCGCGTGCTCGTCGTCTGGCACGTGACGCAGCACGATCTCCGCGTCGATGCCTTCGCGCTCGAGCAGGGACGGGAGGTGCACGAGCAGCTGCTCATGGCTGGGGCAACCGTCGAAGTACAGGACCTCGATCCTCATAGCTCCGCGCTCCCCTCACCACACCGGGCGCGTCGGCGGCGGCGGGTGATGATCCCTGTCGCCGTCCACGCGAACGCGCCCACGATCAGGCCGCCGAGGCCGAGCCCGAGGACAGCGTCGGGGTGACTCCGCCGAGCAGCGCGCCGATCGCGGGCAGACCGGCACAGCACGCGATCGCGACGAGCGTGGCGCCAATTCCGAGAGTTGCCGTGGCCGTGGCAGATTTGCGTTGCCGTGTCAGCATTTCGCGTCGATCCGGGTGCACGCCGCGACGTGCTCAGCGTTCTCTGAGAGCAGTTGCCGGGCGAGCGTCACGATCTCGCCGACGCGTTCGTCGGCGAGCCGGTAGTGGATCGTGCGGTGCTCGCGGCGGGTGGTGACGAATCCGCACCAGCGTAAGCATGCGAGGTGGTTTGACACCTTCGGCTGCGGGAGTGCGAGCGCTGCGACGATCTCGCCGACCGACCGCTCCCCGTCGCTCAGAAGCTCGAGCATGCGCAGCCTGGTCGGGTCTCCCAGCGCCCGGAAGTACTTGGCGAGCAGATCATTCTCCACCGGAGCTTCCGGCAGCCGGAACGGGGCACTGTCGATCGTCAGCGCAGTCATCGCTCGGAACTATACATCTGAATCTGCTGATGTCAGAATATGCTGATACATACGGGGCCGGCATGCGACGAGAAGGAGAACGGGATGGCAGAGGCTGAACGGATCGAGCGTCTCGCGGACCGATTGATCGCGGTTATCCCGGCGCTTGACCCGGGCGAGCAGACGGTCGCGGTGGCGCTGCTCCGGATGCTGGCCAAGGGCGAGCCCGTCTCCGAGCAGGCGCTCGCCGCCGCGCTGGGGGTGCCCGAGTCCGGGATCCGGCTGACGGTGGGATCGTGGCCCGGAGTGTTTCGTGAAGAGGATCAGCGGATCATCGGGTTCATGGGGCTAAGTGTTGGCGAGTTCGGCGATCACCGGGTCGAGGTCGACGGACGCACGCTGACGGCCTGGTGCGCTTGGGACACGCTGTTCCTCCCCCAGCT
>JALYZB010000416.1 GCA_030945945.1 Actinomycetota bacterium
GTGATCGACAGCGAGCAGGGCGTTCCGCAAGGCTCGCCGCTCTCGCCGTTGCTCTCCAACATCGTGCTGGACGAGCTCGACCAAGAGCTCGCCCGGCGTGGTCACCGGTTCGAGCGCTACGCCGACGATGGTGTGCCCCGAACACGGAAGGAGGAACTGAGTAGAAGCAGAGTCCGACGGATGTGGTGCTGCACGAGAGATGAAGGAGCCAGGTCGATGGTTGGCGTGGTGGCCCTTCGCGGTCGCCCTGCAGGGGGAGGCCGCAAACCACCGCGAGGTGCGCCGGTCAAGAGCCGGGGTGCTGAGCGTCGCGGAGACGGCGCGCTGTCAGCGCGCCAGGTGTGGGTCACGAAGGCGAGCGAAAGCGAACCACCGATGAAGTGTCGAAAGCGTATCGGCGACATTCAAAACCGGGGTCGAATCGTTGCCCCGGGACGAGTCTGGCGGAAGCCTGTTGACTGGCCAGGTGGGTGTCCGGCATGGATGGTGGCGCGAGCGTGATCTGGGCTCTTGTGCGGAACGGGGGAACCTGTCGCCCCGCGGTCGTTCACAGCCAGTGGCGCCAGGACGGGCCTGCGGCTGCACGGGCCAGCGAGAACCCCAAGCAGCTGATCTGCGAGGGGGAGAGTAGTCATGCGGGGCACAGGGGCGGACCTGCCCGTAGTAGTGGTGAAGGCTCTGTAATGGGGCCCGAGCGAAGGGGCAGGGTCGTCCGGGCTGGCTGTCAGGTCAACCGCCTGCGGGTGGGAGGAGCCGGATGAGCGAGCCGAAGTCGAAGTCGTTTGTGATCTCCAAGTGGGCGGTGTGGGAGGCCTATCGGAGAGTCAAGGCGAACAAGGGCGCAGCCGGCGTAGACGGGCAGTCAATCGAGGAGTTCGAGCAGGACCTTTCGGGGAACCTGTTCAAGCTCTGGAATCGGCTGTCGTCGGGGAGTTACTTCCCGCCGCCGGTGCGTGCGGTGGAGATACCGAAGAAGGACGGTGGCCTGAGAGTTCTCGGGGTACCGACCGTCGCGGATCGGATCGCCCAGGTGGTCGTGCGCTCATATCTGGAGCCGTCGGTGGAGCCGGTGTTCCACGATGACTCCTATGGGTATCGGCCGGGGCGTTCTGCCCACGACGCGCTCGGGGTCTGTCGCGAGCGGTGCTGGCGGAATGACTGGGTGCTCGATATGGACATCCGGAAGTTCTTCGACACCGTTTTGTGGGACCTCGCTCTGAAGGCGGTTGCTCACCACACCGACCAGCGCTGGATCCTGCTCTACGTTGAGCGGTGGCTCAAAGCGCCGCTGCAACGCGAGGACGGGACGCTGGTTGAACGGGACCGCGGAACCCCTCAGGGGTCTGCGATCTCGCCCCTACTCGCCAATATGTTCATGCACTACGCGTTTGATGCGTGGATGGCTAGGGAGTTCCCGGCCGTCCCGTTTGAGCGCTACTGCGACGACATCATCGTCCACCTCGAAGCGAGTGGCAGGCCCAGCACGTGCGGGCCATGGTCGCCTCGCGGCTGGCGGAGTGCGGATTGGAGCTCAATGAGCAGAAGACCCGCATCGTGTACTGCCAGGACGCGGACCGGCGCGGCTCTCACGAGCACACGTCGTTCACGTTCCTGGGTCGCATCCGGGTTGGTAATCGCGGCTGCTCGGCACCAGGCGTTGCGGCGACGCCGGCTCTCCCCGTGACTACAGGTTCACGAGGTAGGAGATAGGCGCACGGAACCGGTCCGGCTACGGGGATCTAGCGGGTTAAACGGCTGCGCCGCGCACAGTTGCCGCAGTTGACTTCGCCACGGCCGAGGAGCGGAGACCAGGAGAGTCGGATGCCTTTCCACACCTGAGGCTTTTCGCCACACACCGCGGTCGCAGGGTCGATCATTTCGTGGATCTTCAAGGTGCCGGACTCCGCTTGCCCTGGTTCGCGGATCTGTGCCCGAAGTTCTGCCGTATACGTCATGGAGTCATTCCTACCAGCTCGAGCGGGCGAGTTGGGTCCACAAAGGGTGCCCCGTCGCCCTTCGGGGAAGGGTCGGCGTTACAGCAGCGCCGGTTTCGCCAGGCCCACTACCTACCCGGCTACAAGTCGACCGCGATGTACTTGGTGTCCAGGTACTCCTGGATGCCCTCCGAACCGCCCTCGCGACCGAACCCGGACTGCTTGATCCCGCCGAACGGCGCCTGGGCGTTGGAGACGATGCCCTGGTTGAGGCCGATCATCCCGGTCTCGAGTCCCTCGCACACACGCAGCGCCCGCTTGAGATCGTTGGTGTAGACGTAGGCGACCAGGCCGTACTCGGTGTCATTGGCGGCCGCCACGGCCTCGTCCTCGTCGCGAAAGCCCTTGACCGGCGCGACGGGACCGAAGATCTCCTCGGTGAGCAGCCGGGCGTCGTCGGGGATGTCGGTCAGCACGGTCGGGTTGTAGAAGTAGCCGGCGCCGTCGCGGGCCTGGCCGCCGACGACGGCACGCGCGCCGCGGCCGATCGCATCCTGCACGAGGTCGGCGACCTTGCCGCGCTGGTCGTCGTCGATCAGAGGGCCGACGTCGGTTTCGTCATCGACACCGCGTCCGAGCTTCATCGCCCCCATCCTGGCCGCCAGCCGGTCGGCGAACTGCTCGGCCACGCCGTCGGCGATGTGGAAGCGGTTGGCCGACGTGCAGGCCTCGCCCATGTTGCGCATTTTGGCGACCATCGCGCCCTCGACGGCGGCGTCGATGTCCGCGTCCTCGAAGACGATGAACGGCGCGTTGCCGCCGAGCTCCATCGAGAGGCGCAGCAGGGTGTCGGAGGCCTGGGCCATGAGCGTGCGGCCAACCTCGGTCGAACCGGTGAAGGACAGCTTGCGCAGACGCTGATCGGAGATCAGCGGCCCGGTCGTCTCGCCCGACGCTGAGGCGGTGAACAGATTGAGGACGCCGCCGGGCAGGCCGGCCTCCTCGAGGATCTCAGCCAGCGCGAGCATCGACAGCGGCGTCTGCTGGGCGGGCTTGACGACCATCGTGCAGCCGGCGGCGATCGCCGGGCCAAGCTTGCGGGTGCCCATGGCGAGCGGGAAGTTCCACGGGGTGATGAACAGGCACGGCCCGACGGGCTGCTGCATGGTCAGCACGCGGCCGGCGCCGTTGGCAGCGACCTGGTAGCGGCCCTGCACGCGCACGGCCTCCTCGGAGAACCAGCGAAAGAACTCCGCCGCATAGGTGATCTCGGCCAGTGACTCCTTGATCGGCTTGCCCATCTCCAGGGTCATCAGCAGCGCGAGCTCCGGCTTGCGCTCGGTGATCAGCTCAAAGGCGCGGCGCAGGATCTCGCCCCGGTCGCGCGGGGCCATGGCGGCGAACTCCGGGCCGGCGGCGACGGCGGCGTCAAGCGCTGCGCGGGCGTCGTCGGCGGAGGCGTCGGCCACGTCGCAAAGGGGGGTGGCGGTGGACGGGTCCTCGACGCTCAGCGTGCCCTTGGCCCCGTCTCGCCACTCACCGGCGATGTAGAGCTGCTTGGGGACCTGGCCGACGACGTGTTGTTCTTGGGAGGCGGTAGTCGTGCTCATATGACCAACCTACTACCCGCCGCCAGCCGCTCTGACGCGGATCCGGCGGCGGGGGAATCCGGTCTGACCTAGGCGGCTTGGGCCAGGGCCGCGGCGGGCTCCAGAGCGACGCTGAGCACCTCGTCGATGGTCATCGCGAAGTGGAACGTCATCTCCTCGCGAACCTCCTCGGGCACGTCGTCCAGGTCACCCCGGTTGCGCTCGGGGAGCACGACGGTGGTCAACCCGGCGGCGTGGGCCGCGAGCACCTTCTGCTTGAGACCGCCGATCGGCAGCACGCGACCCTGCAGGGTCACTTCGCCGGTCATCCCGACCGTGTGACGCACCGGGCGCGCGGTGAGCAGCGAGGTCAGCGCGGTCACCATCGTCACGCCGGCGCTGGGTCCGTCCTTGGGGATCGCCCCGGCGGGGACGTGCACATGGAACGCGCTGTCCTCAAAGCGGGCCGGGTCGATGCCCAGGTCAGCGGCATGGCCGCGGACGTAGGAGAGCGCGATCTGCGCGGACTCCTTCATCACGTCCCCGAGCTGACCGGTGAGGGTCAGGTTGGGCTTGCCCGGCATCGCGGTCGCTTCGACGAACAGCACGTCGCCCCCGGCACCGGTCACGGCCAGGCCGGTCGCCACACCGGGAACCGCGGTGCGGATCGCCGATTCCTGGAAGTGACGCTGGCGCCCGAGGGCGTCGCGGATCACATCCAGGTCGATGGTTACCGGGGCGGTTGCCTGCTCGGAGGCGATCTTCGTCGCCGTCTTGCGCAGCACGGTGCCGAGATCGCGCTCGAGCTGGCGGACGCCGGCCTCTCGCGTGTACTCGGTGGTCACCGTCTCCAGCAGCTGATCGGAGACCTCGACCTCCTCGGCCCGCAGGCCGTTGCGCTCCAGCTGTCGCGGCCACAGGTACCCGCGGGCGATCGCGACCTTCTCCGAGGTGGTGTACCCGTCGAAGCGGATTACCTCCATGCGGTCGAGCAGCGGGCCGGGGATCGTGTCGGCCACGTTGGCGGTGGCGATGAACATGACCCCGCTGAGGTCGAGCTCCAGGTCGAGGTAGTGATCGCGGAACGAGTGGTTTTGGGCCGGATCGAGCACCTCGAGCAGAGCTGCGCTCGGGTCCCCGCGCCAGTCGGCGCCGACCTTGTCGACCTCGTCGAGCATGATCACCGGATTCATCGTCCCGGCGTCGCGCAGGGCGCGGACCAGCCGCCCCGGGAGGGCACCGATGTAGGTGCGGCGGTGACCGCGGATCTCGGCCTCGTCCCGGACGCCGCCGAGTGACATGCGCACGAACTTGCGGCCCGTGGCGCGAGCGATCGACTCGCCGATCGAGGTCTTGCCGGTGCCGGGCGGTCCGATCAGGGTGAGGATCGCGCCGGAACGCTTGTCCTCGTCGAC
>JALYZB010000475.1 GCA_030945945.1 Actinomycetota bacterium
TGCTGGCGCTGCTGATGGTCACCGTCCGCGCCTTCCGCGGCCACTACTCCGCCGAGCATCACATGGGCATGGAGGTGCCGGGGATCTACTGGCACTTCGTCGACGTCATGTGGGTGGTCGTGTACACAACCGTCTACGTGATCTGACGCCCGCTCGCGCGGCGCGTCGGTGCACTGGAGCGACATGAGGCTCCCTCCCAATCCGCTGCGCTCGGAGGCCAACGCGTTCGCCTTCCTGATCTGGTTCGTGGCCGCGGTGGCGGTGATCGTGGCCATCGTGCTGATCGCCCGCGCGCTCTGACGCAGCGCCGGCCCCCGCCCTTCCCGGGCGGCGTGGCACCATGGAGCTGATGCCGACCTTCGCGCTCGCTCCGGTGCAGTCGATCGGGCTCCCGATCGTCGTGCTGCTCTGCTGGCTGCCCTACTGGGTCCGCGCCCGGGGCCTGGCCGCAGCCGGGCGGTCGGTACCCCGCTGGCGTCAGGTGTGCTTCGCCTCCGGCCTGGTCGTGCTCGAGATCGCCCTCAGCCCGCCCGTGGACACGTTGTCAGACCAGCTGCTCGTGGCCCACATGGCCGAGCACCTGCTGATCGGAGACGTCGCCGCGCTGCTGTTCGTGCTCGGGCTGACGGGCCCGATGATGGGACCGATACTGCGCAACCCGGTGATCGGGCGGCTGCACATCCTCAGCCATCCTGTGGTGGCGATCGTTCTCTGGGGGGTCAACTTCTACCTCTGGCACCTACCGGCGTTCTACCAGGCGGCCCTGCGCCACGATGCGCTGCACGCGCTCGAGCACGCCACCTTTCTGACCTTCGGCGTCGCCGTGTGGATGGCCCTGCTCGGCCCGCTGCCTAAGCCCGCGTGGTTCTCCAACGGCCCGCGCCTGCTCTACATCGTGGCCGTGCGCCTGGTCGGCGCCGTGCTGGGCAACGTGATGGTGTTTGCCGGCACCGTGTTCTACCCGTTCTACCGGCCCGGCGACGCGCTCTGGCACATCTCCCAGATCGCCGACCAGGTCGCTGCCGGCGGCCTGATGATGGTCGAGGAGAGCCTGTTGACGATCGGGCTCTTCTGCTGGCTGTTTCTCCGTGTGGCCGGCGAGAACGACCAGCGCCAGGCGCTGCTGGACTATGCCGACCAACACGGGCTGAGCCTCGAGGAGAGCCGTGCTCAGCGCGCGGTGGCCGCAGGTCGGGGTGATGAGCTGATGGCGCGCCTGCGCTCGGGCGCGACGACCTGACGCGCCGGTTCCGGCGGCGACTACTTGACGGTGATCGTGCCGAGCATGCCCGCCGCGCGGTGACCGGGCACGGTGCAGAAGAACGTGTACTTGCCGGGCTTGAGGTTGGCGCTCACCGTCGAGCTGCCGCCGCCGGAGACGATCTTGCCGACCTGGCTGACGCCGGCCCCGGTGATGGCGATGTCGTGCGGGGTCGAGGACTTGTTGAGCATGCTGATCGTCACCTGCCCGGGGGTCGCGGTCGCGCTCGCGGCCAGGTACTTCAGCTGGCCGGTCGGATCGGCGTCGATCTCCAGCTTGCCCGCCTTCTCCGCCGCCGGCTTCTGATTGACGGTCGGGACGGCGCTGGCCAGCGCGCCGGCGTCCTGGCCGGGGCGCGCGGCGACGAGGCCGACGTAGGCGGCGACGTCCTGGGCATCCTGGCCCTTGAAGATGTCGCGCGGCATCACGCCCTGGGTGTTCGGATACTGGATCCAGTAGGAGACCAGGCCCTGGATCGCGGCGCTCTTGACCCCATCGGCGCGGTCCTGGTGGAAGGCGTCATCGAGATTGGGGCCGATGAGCCCGGCCGAATTGGCGTGGTACAACGTGTGACAGGAGGCGCAGCCCTTGACGAACAGCACCTTCCCGTGCACGACGTTGGCGACCGGGTGCTTGACCGCGCAGCCGCCCAGCGCGACGGTCACGGCGCTGATGATCAGCGCCGTGAAGATCCGGCGGGTCCCCCCTGTCAATCGGGCGAAGGCTGTCTCCATACGCTCGCGCCGGGACTCTATCCGAGAGGGCGGCATTTCCGCGCCGGGTGCTGCGACGCGTCGCGTCGCCTGACCCATCCCGCCGGGCCTGCCGGCGGGAGCGCTGGTAGGATTGCGCAGCAATGAGGTCTCACCAGAAGTACCGCATGCGCACGCCCTCCACCGGGCGCGAGGTGATCGTCGAAGCTGAGGCCGGCCAGGTCTACAAGGACCGTGAAACCGGCGAGCCGCTCGAGGTCGTCGGCCAGCTGTTGCCGCTCGCCCCCACCACGTCCGAGCTGCCGTGGACGGTCGAGAACCTCCGGTTCTGTACCTGGTGTGACCAGCTCACCCAGAAGGATCTCAACGACTGCCCCCACTGTGCCCGGCGGATGGAGCCTCTCGGCTCCTAGGGGGACCGGCCGGCGTGATGTCTCACCGCTTGCATCGGCCCGCCGCCACGGCTGGGATCGTCGCCGTCGTCCTGGCCCTCGCCGTAGCGGGCTGCGGGAGCGGCGGCACCGGCACGACGAACACCGCCGGCGCGCCCAGCTTCACCGTTCCGGTCAGCGGCGCCGACACGAGCGCGGCGGTCACCAGCAGCTCGACCAGCTCGAGCAGCTCGAGCAGCTCGAGCTCGTCCACCACGGTCACGTCGGCGAGCCCCGGGACGGCCACGTCCGGCGCCGGGACGACCCCGGCGAGCACGGCCACCGCACCGGCGGGAACCGGCCCCAGCCCCTCGGGCGGCGCCGGCACGGCCACGGCTCCGGCCACTGGTGGCGGCGGGGGCACCAACGGCGGCGCCGGTCTCGGCTCGGCGTTCTGCCAGCAGAACCCTGGCGCCTGCTGACGACCGCTCGGGGCCCTCAGCTCAGCGTCGGCCGCCGTGCACGTAGGTCTTGGGATACCCGGTGTCGGTGATCTCGGTCGCCGAGTACTCAACCCGGGTTCCGCCGTAGGTGCACAGGTACTGTGCGCTGCTACCGGTGGTGAGCTGCGCGGTCTGGCCGCCCGCCGCGTGCGTGCAGTTCGCCCTGCGGCTCTGCCGATAGACGAACTTGCTGGCGTTGAGGTTGTAGGACAGCACCGGGGCCCAGGTGGGGATCGTGAGTGCGAGCACGTCGCCCTTCTTGACCTTCAGGGCGGTGAACTGGGTGAAGCTCGGCGGCAGCGACAGCGGCTCGTTCAATACCGAGCCCAGGAAGGGGATGAGATGGAAGGTCGCGCTCTGGCCGGCCACTGTGTACTTGTGGTTGGGGCCGGGGGTGAGCACCGTGAGCGCCATCTGCGGTGTGCCGCCGTAGGCTTGGTCGAGCACGTGGAGATAGTTCTTCTCAGTCGCCGGATTGCTGGACAGGCGCGAGAGGCCGACCGTGAAGGCGACCACCCAGCCATCCTGCCTGACCGTCGTGGGGTAGCGGGCCCCGTCGCTGGCGGCCTGAATCGCGGTCGTCCGGGTGAGGATGATGAAGCACTGGGACGGCGAGACGCCGGTCGGGCACGCGGGTGCGGCGATCGGCGTCGACGTCTGGCCCAGCTCGACCAGCTTGGCGCTGGCGGCGCCAGGCACGAGGGCAAGCACGAGCGCCGTCAACCCGGCGGTGAGCAGCGAGAATCGTTTCATCATCGTCATTCAAACACGACCCGGGGGCGTGAGTTGCGGATCCGGCCGGACCCCGGCCGGTGGTATGGAAAACGATTCGGGGCCGACGGCTCCGGTCCTCCCGGGGACGGGTGAGCCGGTCGGCCTCACGCGACCCTCTCGCGCGACCGACTAGCGGCCACGGAAGGTGGCCTTGCCCGGCCCGTCGCGCAGGAACGTGGCGACCGCGTCCTGGAGGTCCTGGGTGGCGAACAGCTCGCCGGCGACGCGGCCGACCCGGTCATTGGCGAGCTCGACCCCGCCCTCGAGGTAGTCGGAGATGACCCGCTTGGTCGCGACGTGGGCAAGCGTCGGGCCGATGGCCAGCTCGGCGGCGATCGCCCGGATCGCCGCATCGAAGCCGTCGTCGGGCAGAACCCGGTTGACCACGTTCCAGCGCTCCATCGTGGCCGCCGGATAGCGCTCGCCGCTCATCACGAACTCGCGCGCGCGGCCGGTGCCGGCCCGCTCGGCCAACCGCTGGGTCCCGCCCATCGCCGGGGTCAGGCCGATCACCCGCTCCACGAGACCGAAGCTGGCCGACTCGGCGGCGAAGATCAGATCGCAGGCCAGGGCCAGCTCAAAGGCCCAGGTGAGGCACAGGGCGTGGGCGGCGAACACCGTCGGGCACGGCAGCGAGTCGACCTGGCGGGCGATGCTGACCAGCCCGTCGAAGGTCTCGGTGGCCTCGTCGGGGCTCGCCAGGGCGGCAAACAGGGAGACATCGACGCCGGCGCTGACCACCCGTCCGTCAGCGCGGAACAGCACCGCGCGCGGCGGCTGGGCCTGCAGCGCATCCAGCGTGCTGACCAGCCCCGTCCGCAAGGCATCGTCGAACAGATTGAGCGGCGGCGCATCGAAGCTGACCACCGCCAGGTCGCCCTCGCGCTCGAGCCGGACCGGGGTCGGGCTCATCGCAGCTCCTGGGCGGCGGCGGCGATCTCGTCCGCATCCCCGGGTGCGGGCACCCAGGGCAGGTGCAGCGGGTCATCTGCGTAGCGCGGGATCACGTGAACATGCAGATGGAACACCGTCTGCCACGCGGCGGCGCCACACGAGTTGATCAGGTTCACACCGTCGCAGCCCAGCCGTTGGTTGGCCCGCTGCGCCAACCGCTGGGCGGCCAGGACGGTCGACGACAGGTCTTCGGGGTCGATCTCGAGCAGGTTGCGCGCATGGCGGCGCGGCACGACGAGCGCGTGGCCGCGGGTGGCAGGGTTGATGTCCATGAACGTGACGGTGCGCTCGTCCTGCGCCACGATCTGTCCGGGCAGCTCGCCGGCGATGATCTTGCAGAACAGGCAGTCGGGGTCGCGATCGGTCATGCCGGGCAGCTTAGGGCCTATCTCACGTGGTGGCACGCCTGGATGCGTCCCAGGACCGGCGCTGGTCAGCCACCCCCGGGATAGGCCCTTACCCGTCGGACTCAGACCGCTCCCTGGCGTAGGCGATCGCCTCGGCTTCGGACCCGATCTCACCCGCGTAGCCGGCCTCCTCGAGCAGCTGCAGGAGCTGACCGATGCGCGGGCCCGGCGCGAGACCGAGCGCACGGGCCAGCGTGTCGCCGCGGACCGGCGGGCGGGGCGGATCGGCGCGCCATGCCAATCCTGCCCGGACCATCTGCCGGGCGAGGTCCAGGTGGCGAGCGATCGCCATCTCGGCGTTATCTCCGCGCGTGGCCAGCCGATCGGCCACGCTGAGCGCGGTGACCTCGACCGAGACCGGTGCACAGGCGTGCAGGTACCGGTAGACGGCGCGGCGCTCCAGGGGCACCTGATGGACGAGGAAGCCCAGCCGCAGATGCTCGCGCGTGACCGCGGCGACAAATTCAGCGAGCCGCTCGGACGCCCGCAGGCGGCCGAGCATCACACGTCCCAACTGCGCGCCGGCGGTGTCATGGCCCATGAAGGTGATTCGGCCCTCGGCAGTGACGTCCCGCGTCTGAGGCTTGGCGATGTCGTGCAGCAGGGCGCCGAAGCGCAATGCCTGCCCGCGGGTCAGCTCGTGGGCGAGCGGCTCGGCGAACACGGCCGCGAGGGCCGGGGCGTCGGACCCGAAGATCATCTCCGGATCGCGCTGCAGCGCGATCAACTCGGCGAGCACCACCCGTGTGTGGCCGAGCACGTCGAGATGGTGAAAGCGGCTCTGCTCCACTCCCCGCAGGGCCGCGAGCTCGGGCAGGATTATCTCGGTCACCCCCGCGGCGTCGAGCAGGTCCAGCCCGGCGATCGCCCCGTCGGCGCTGAGCAGCCGCTTGAGCTCGGCAAACACCCGCTCAGGGGCGACCCCGACCAGGCCGGGGGCGCTCGCGCGAGCCAGTTGCAGGGTCTCGGGGGTCACCGCAAACCCCAGCTCAGCGACGAACCGGGCGATCCGCACGGTTCGCAGCGGGTCGTCGCGGAAGGATCGGTTCGAGACGGCCCGCAGACGCCCGGCGGCGAGATCCTCACGACCGCCGGTCGGATCGGCGAGCGCTCCGGTGCCCAACGAGCGTGCGATCGCATTGACGGTCAGGTCCCGCCGCGCCAGATCGGCGTCGATCGTCTCACCGCCCAGCGGGGTCAGGTCGACCTGCCAGCGATGGAGGTTCTCGACCACGCGCCAGGCGCCGAAGGTGTCTGACAGCGCGAAGGCGAAGCCGTTCTCGGCCCGGGCCAGGGCACGCGCCACCTCGGCGATCGTCCCCTCGTCCTCGGCGGTCAGGACGACGTCGTAGTCCTCGGTCTCGCGCCCGAGCAGCTCATCGCGCAGCGCACCCCCGACCAACCACACGTCGGGTGCGATCGCGGCGAGGCTGGCGAGGGGGTCGCTCACCCCACGGACTCGCCGTCGCGGTGGTACTCGCGGGTGACCCGGGGCGAGAGGCCGCACAGGACCTCGTGGGGGATCGAGTCCATGCCGCGGGCGAGATCCTCGATCGTCTGGCGCTGTGACCCGTCGCGGCCCACGAGCGTGACGGTCGTCTCCGGCCCGATGTCCGACGGGCGCTCGGGGCCGAGCGCGACGGTGAGATTGTCCATGCTGATCGTGCCCACGGCGGGCAGGCGGCGCCCGCAGATGAGGACGTCCAGGCGGCCGGTCAGCGCCCGCCGGACGCCGTCCGCGTAGCCGATCGGAACGGTTGCGATCCACGTGTCGTGCCCGGCCACGAAGCGCCGTCCGTAGCCGGCGCTGTCCCCCGGCCGCGCCAGCTTGACCGCCCCCACGTAGCTGGTGAGCTCGAGCGCCGGCTCCAGCCCGTGACGATCAGCGTCCTCGTTCATCGGATCACAACCGTAGAGCGCGATCCCGCATCGCACCATGTCGAAGTGGGTGGCGGAATCCCGCAGGGTCCCGGCGCTGTTGGCAGCGTGCACCGCGACCCCCGGGGCGCGCTGGCGCATCGCGACCGCAAACGGGGCAAAGGCCTCCAGCTGCTCGTCCATGAACGCACGCTCGCCGTCGGCGGTCGCGAAATGGGTCATCGCGCCGGCCAGGACCAGTGGTTCCCCGGCAGCCAGGATCCGGTCGGCGACCGCCAGCGCCACGTCCAGCTCACGCGTGCCCAGGCGTCCCATCCCGGTGTCGTACTTGACGTGCACCCCAACCGGCGCCGCTGTGGCGTGACGCAGATCGGTCACGAACTCCGGGGTCCAGGCGACGACGTCGGCGCGGGCCGCGAGAGCGGTTCCGAGCTCCTGCGCGCTCAGGGCGCCCATCACCAGGACAGGCGCGCGGACCCCAGCCGCTCGCAGCTCGGCGGCCTCGAGCGCCGTCGCCACCGCCAGACGGGTGGCGCCACCGGACAGGGCCGCCCCCGCGACCGGCACGGCACCGTGCCCTGAGGCGTTGGCCTTGACCACCGCGCACAGCTCGGCGCCGCCGGCCAGTCCGGCGCGCAGCCGGGCGACGTTGCGCTCGATCGCGGCTAGGTTGATGCGCGCCCGGGCCCGTAGTGCCATCAGGACCCGTCTTCCCCGTCGGTGTCCGCCGGGGCGACCACTATCCGCCGGCCCGCGCGGACGCCAGCGCCGCGATCACGTCACGCGCGATCACACCCTCGGCGCCGATCGCCTGCGCCGCGAGCTGGCCGGCCCGCAGGTGCAGGTGCACGGCGGCGCAGGCCGCGGTGAACGGTGCGACGCCCTGGGCGAGAAACGCCCCGGCGACTCCCGATAGGACATCCCCGGTGCCGGCGGTGGCCAGCGCCGGGGCGCCCCCCCGGCTGATCGCGACTCGACCCTCGGGCTCGGCGACGATCGTGTCATCGCCCTTGAGCACGACGACGGCATGCGCTCTCCGGGCCGCCTCGCGGGCGCAGCGCAGGCGCGCGGCGGCGACCGCAGCGCTGTCGATCTCCAGCAGGCGCGCGAGCTCGCCGTTGTGCGGGGTGATCACCGTCGGCGCCTGCCGGCCGGCGAGGTCGTCGAGCGCGCCGGCGTGGGCATTGAGCCCGTCGGCGTCGAGCAGCAGTGGAACCGTCGCGGCCGCAGCCACCTCACGCGCGAAACGCTGGCTCTCCGGCGCCCGCCCCAGGCCGGGACCGAGCACGAGCGCATCGGCCCGTTCAGAGCGCTCCAGCACGGCCACCATGCCGGCCGGCTGCAGGGCACCCCCGTCGTCGGGCAGCGGGACGGTCATCACCTCCAGCAAGGTGATCTCGAAGACGATGTTCAGCGAGGCGGGGATCAGCGCGGTCACGTAGCCGGCTCCCGCCCGCATCGCGGCCTCACAGGACAGGCATGGCGCGCCGGTCAGCCCGAGCGAGCCACCGCAGACGAGCACGTTGCCAGCCGCGAACTTGGTCGAGGCGCGGTCACGGCGGGGAAGGCTCTGAAGCACTCCGGCGTCGATCAGTCCCGCCGACGGATGCACCGGGGCTCCGGCGGGGATACCGATCTCGATCACGGTCACGTCTCCGGCCAGCGCCTTGCCCGGATGGATCCACAGGCCGGGCTTGCCGGCGTCAAAGCTGCCGGTGGCGGCCGCCCGCACCGCGGGCCCGGACGCCCGGCCGGTGGAGGCATCAACCCCGCTGGGCACGTCACAGGCGATCACGACCGCGCCCGCGGCGCCGGCAGCGTTGACGGCGTCGATCGCGCCCGCGACCGGCTCACGGGGCTCGCCGCTGAACCCGGTGCCGAGGATCGCGTCGACGACGCAAGCGGCGCCGCTCAGCGCGGCGGCCGTGAACGCCCGCGGCGGCGGCCCGAGCAGGCGCTCGAGGTTGGCGGCCGCGTCACCGCGGTACTCACCGGGATCGGCGAGCAGCAGCACCGCGGTCTGGCGACCACGTGCGCGCAGCTGCCGCGCGACGACAAGGCCGTCGCCGCCGTTGTTGCCCTTTCCGCAGATGACGACCACCGGGCCGTCGGGCACCCGCTCGCAGACCAGCTCGGTGAGCCCGCTGCCCGCCCGCTCCATCAGATCCAGACCGGGGATCGACCGCGTCTCGATCGCCCACTGGTCGGTGGCGCGCTGCTGCTCGGCGTCGGGCAGCGCCTCCAACCAGTCCGGCAGGCCGGTCACGGGCCGGGCGCACGCTGGGCCAGCGCGATCGCGCCGGCCTGGGTTCGGGTGTGGGTTAGCGAGACCGAGACAACGACACCAAGCTCCGCGGCACGGGCCGCCGTGGCGCCGTGCAGCGCGAGCTCGGGAGCCGCGTCGGTGGCCAGCACCTCGACGTCGCGAAAGCTCCAGGCGGTCATCCCGAGCGCCTTGGCAACCGCCTCCTTGGCGCAGAAACGGGCGGCGAGATGCTCCGCGGGACGAGCACGCGCGGCGGCATACGCGCGCTCACCGTCGGTGAACAGCCGCTCAGCCAACCGGGGACGGCGAGCGAGCGCCCGTGCCAACCGGTCGATCTCGAGCAGATCGATCCCCGCCGAGGTCCGGCCGCTCGTGATGGGGGCATCCGCCTCGAGGTCAGTGCGTCGGGCGCTCATCACTCGACCGTGACCGTCTTGGCCAGGTTGCGCGGCTGGTCCACATTGAGACCGCGCTTGCGGGCGATCGAATAGGCCAGCAGCTGGAGCGGGATCACCGCCAACAGTGGGGCGAGCAGCCAGTCGGTCTCCGGCACCCGGATGATCTCGTCTGCGTGTTCGGTGATCTCGTCGTCGCCCTCGGTGGCGATAGCGATCACCCGGGCGCCGCGCGCGCGAACCTCCTGGATGTTGGAGATGACCTTGGCGAGCACGGGCGAGCGCGTGGCCACGACCACCACCGGGGTGTTCTCGTCCAGCAGCGCGATGGGGCCATGCTTCATCTCCCCCGCCGCGTACGCGTCGGTGGCGATGTAGGAGATCTCCTTGAGCTTGAGCGCGCCCTCGAGCGCGACGGGCAGCCCGACGTGGCGGCCCAGGTAGAGGAAGAACTGGGCCGTGTACACCGACTCGGCGATCGCCTCGATCCCGGAGACGTCACGCTCAAGCAGCTCGGCGATCAGGCGGGGCAGCCGCTTGAGGTCGGAGATCAGCGGCTTGAGCTGCGCGCGGTCCATCGTGCCGCGCACTTCGGCCAGGCGCAGGGCGATCAGGTACATGGCGGTGATCTGGCTGACGAACGTCTTGGTCGCGGCGACGCCAATCTCCAGACCCGCCCGTGTGTAGAGGACCCCGTCGGCCTCGCGGGTGGCCTGCGCGCCCATCACGTTGGTCAGTGCCAGCACCTTGGCTCCGCCGGCCCGCGCGGTGCGCATCGCCGCCAGCGTGTCGGCGGTCTCGCCGGACTGGGAGATGCCGATCACCAGGTCGTCGCGCCCGATCACCGGGTTGCGGTAGCGGTACTCGGAGGCGACATCGTTCTCGACCGGAATCCGGGCCCATTGCTCGATCGCGTAGCGGCCGATCAGGCCGGCGTGGTGGGCGGTCCCGCAGGCCACGATGACCACGCGCCGCACCCGGCGCAGGAAATCGTCATCGATCGTGCCCAGGTCGCCGAGGTCGATCCCCCAGCCCCGAGCGGCCCGCTCGCCGATCGTCTCGGCGACGGCGTCGGCCTGCTCGTAGATCTCCTTGAGCATGAACGTCTCATAGCCCTGCTTCTCGGCCGTGTCCGCATCCCAGTCGATCTCGGTCACCCCACGCGTGATCTCCTCACCCGCGGGGGTGTAGAAGCGAGCGCCGTCAGGCTGCAGGACGACCAGCTCGTCATCCTCCATGTACTGGATCTCGCGGGTCAGGGCCAGGAAGGCGGGAATCGCCGAGGCGATGAACATCTCCCCCTTGCCCTGGCCGACAATCAGCGGGCACTCCCGACGGGCGCCGACGAGCACGCCCGGCTGCTCGGCGGTCATCGCCACGAACGCGTAGTGGCCCCGCAGCTCACCGTAGGCGAGGCGGACCGCCTCCAGCAGGTCACCGTCGTAGTGATGGGCGACGAGGTGGGCGATCACCTCGGCGTCGGTCTCGGAGGTGAAGACCGCCCCGTCGGTCAGCAGCCGGGCCTTGAGCGCGATGTAGTTCTCAACGATCCCGTTGACGACGATGTGCACCGAGTCGGTGGTGTCGAAGTGCGGGTGCGCGTTCTCCTCGGTGACGCGACCGTGGGTCGCCCACCGGGTGTGTCCGATCCCGGTTCCGGGCTCCGGGCGCTCGGCCACGGCGACTGGGGCCTCGGCGCCGGCGGCCCGCTCGCGGGCGTCGATTGCCGTGCGCAGGGCGCTGAGGTTGCCGACCGCCCGCACGGCGTCGATTCGGTCTCCGCTCAGGATCGAGATGCCCGCGCTGTCATAGCCACGGTATTCGAGCTTCTCCAACCCGGCCATCAGCACGGGGCGGACCTTCTTCGGACCTACGTAGCCGACGATGCCGCACATACCACAACGCTCCTCGCTTGACGCCGCGCGAGCCGCTCTGCAAGGCGCCCACAGCTGATCGGCTGATGGATTTTAGGGCTTCCGACGAAGCAGGTGATGGGATTAGGTAGTCGGCTCGTGACGCCAGACGGCGCGCGAGAGCGCAGCCATAGCAGAGCAAGCAGAGCTATGGCGAGCGAACGGGTGCGGTCTGGCGCCGCGAGACGGCCGCACAAGACCGTCAGAGGCAATGTCGGGAGCCTCTGACCCGCCGCTGCCGTGCTCAGCCGACGAGGCTGGCGCCGAGCTCGCCACGAACGGCGTCGGCCAGCCGGGCACAGACCGCGTCGGTCTCCTGCACGCTGGGCGCCTCGACCATCACCCGGATCAGCGGCTCGGTTCCCGATACGCGAACGAGCACCCGGCCGCGACCCTGCAGCGCTGCGTCCTCGTCGCCGATCGCGGCCTGGACGGTGGCGGACTCCATCGTGCGCAGCAGCGCCGGGCGATCAGCGGCCCGGATGTTGACCAGGCGCTGGGGCAGCTTGGCCATCGCGCCGTGGTCGTGCAGATCGCCGCCGTCGAGCGCCTCGAGGGTCAGCAGGGCGCTGGCGATGCCGTCGCCGCTGGGGCCGAAGCCGAGTTCGATGATGTGGCCTGACTGCTCGCCGCCGAGCGTCCACCCCCGGCGTCGCAGCTCATCCAGGACGTAGCGGTCACCGACGGCGGTGCTCGCGACCTGGACTCCGGCCCTGGCCATCGCGCTGTGAAAGCCGTAGTTGGTCATGACCGTGACAGCGACGCCGCCGCCCGT
This sequence comes from Actinomycetota bacterium, assembly GCA_030945945.1. The sequence goes on from JALYZB010000475.1 coordinate 12,211, forward strand.
CAGTCGGCGGCGCGCGTGCAGGTGGACGGCGGCGAGCGCGATCAGCTCGTCCCCGTCAACGATGGTGCCGTTGTGGTCGACCGCCAGCACGCGGTCACCGTCCCCGTCGAAGGCGAACGCCATCTCGTGCCCCCCCGCGCGCACGCGCTCGATCACCGCCTCCAGGTGGGTGGAGCCGACGCCGGCGTTGATGTTACGCCCGTTGGGCGCGTCGGCGATCGCCTCGACCTCGGCCCCGAGGCGGCGGAAGATCTCCGGGGCGGCGCGGTGAGTGGCGCCGTGAGCGCAGTCCAGCAGGATCCGGCGTCCGGTCAGGTCCAGGTCCGCGAAGCGCGTGTGCAGCTCGCGCAGATAGTCCTCCAGCGCGCCGTGTAGCGGACGCACGCGCCCGATCCGGCGTGGCGGCGGGGCCGGCTGCGCGAGTGCGGACTCGATCGCATGCTCGGCGTCGTCGTCGAGCTTGAACCCATCCGCGGCGAACAGCTTGATGCCGTTGTCCTGGAAGGGGTTGTGCGACGCCGAGATGACGGCGGCCAAGTGCAACCCGTGACGGAGCAGCAGCAGCGGTGCCGCCGGGGTTGGCAGGACACCGCCGAGCAGCGCGTCACCGCCGGCCGCGGTGACACCGGCGGCGATCGCCGCCTCGAGCATCTCCCCCGACTCGCGGGTGTCACGGATGATCAGCACCTGCGGGCGCTCATGGTCGCAGCGGGCAACCGCAGCGCGGGCCAGCGCGAGCGCGAGCTCCGCAGTGAGGAAGTCCCCGGCGCGGCCGCGAACTCCGTCCGTGCCGAACAGTTGGCGCGGCATGGGCTGGTGGGCGCTAGCGCTTAGAGAACTGCGGGCGCTTACGGGCCTTCTTCAGACCGGCCTTCTTGCGCTCCTTGACCCGCGGGTCACGGGTGAGGAAGCCGCGCTTCTTGAGTTCGCCGCGCAGATTCGGATCGGCGACGAGCAACGCGCGCGAGATGCCGTGGCGCAGCGCACCGGCCTGGGAGGAGACGCCCCCGCCGTGCATGCGAGCCACCACGTCCATGCGGGAGTCGTACCCGACAGTCTCCAGCGGCTGCCGGATGTTCCGCCGCAGCGTGTCGCGGGGGAAGAAGGTCTCGAGATCCTTGCCGTTGATCGTGTAGCTGCCGCTGCCGGGACGCAGGATCACCCGGGCAACGGCGGTTTTGCGCTTGCCGGTCGCGGTGTAGCGAGCACCGGCGGCGAGATCAATCGCCGCGTCCGCGATCGGCTTTGACTCCTCCTCGGAGTCGTGATCACCGTTGCGTGCGGCCTCCTCGGCCTCGGCCTCAGCTGCGGCGCGAGCCTCGGGGTCGAGAAATTCGTCGCTGTCGGAGACGAGGTCCGGGATCAGATCGGCACCGGGGATCTCGGGACGCTGGCGCGGCGCGATCTCCTGGTCATCGTCGTCGTCATCAGACCGCGTGGCGGCAGGCTGGTCAGGTGCCGAAGCGGCGGGCTGGTCAGCGGCGGACGATGGGTCGGCCGCCGGGGGCGAGACGGGCTCGTCGGCGGGTGGAGCGGCAGCGGGCTCCGAGGTCACCGGCTCAACCATGGGCGGCTGGTCGGCGGGGGTAGGCTCCCGGGCGGCGCGGGTGGGCGCCGGTTCCGGGGTGGCGGCCTGCTCAGGGGTGCCGGGGGTCTCCTCGGCGGGGGTTCCGGGCTCGTCGTTGCGCTGGTCGTCCACGTCGCTCACTGCGAAAGCTCCATCGGTTGAGGCCGCTGGGCGGCGTGCGGATGTTCGGGACCGGCGTAGACCTTCAACTTGGTGATCTGGCGCCGCGCGAGTCGGTTGCGCGGCAGCATCCCCTTGACGGCGATCCGGATGACCTCTTCGGGACGGCGGTCAAGCATCTCCTGCAACGTGCGCGACTTCAGGCCGCCCGGATATCCGGAATGACGGTAGTAGCGCTTGTCGGTGAGCTTCTTACCGGTGACCGAGATCTTCTCGGCGTTCACGACGATCACGAAGTCGCCCGTGTCCACGTGAGGCGTGTACGTGGGCTTGCGCTTGCCGCGCAGGGTGTCGGCGATCTGCGTCGCGAGACGTCCCAGCGTCTGGCCGGTGGCGTCGACGATGAGCCAGTTGCGCTCGCGGTCTGTGGGTTTGGCTACGTAGGTCTTCATGGCACGCATCGGCCGCGCGGGACTCGCGCGGACTGCGGCGATGATAGTAGGTCTCGCACGGTGACCTCGGGCCGCGCACGGCGGACTACATTCACGCCATGCGGGTCTCAATTTCTGCCCGGCGGCTGGGCTACCGGCTCGCCTTTCGCATCCTGCAGGTGGCCTGGTTCGTGCGGCGCCCGCGCAAGAGCGGAGTCAAGTGCCTGATCACCAATCGCGGGCGGATCCTGCTCGTACGCCACACCTACGGCGCGCGCGCCTGGGACCTGCCCGGTGGCGCGATGAAACGCGGTGAGCCGCCCCTGCATGCGGCCCGGCGCGAGATGCAGGAGGAGCTCGGCCTGGGAGATGCGGGCTGGCGTCCCGCCGGCGAGCTGCGCGGCTCTGACAGCTTCCGCCATGACGTCATTCACTGCTTCCGCGCTGACCTGCCCGAGTCGACCGTGCGGCCCGATCCGGTCGAGCTGTCCACGGCGCAGTGGTTCGCACCCGCTGCGCTCCCGTCTGAGCTCGCCCACTATGTGCGGCCGGTGCTCGAGCAGGCGGTCCCGGCAACCGGCGGGATCTGACGCCCCCAAGCGCCTACTCCCACTCGATCGTGCCCGGTGGCTTGCTGGTGATGTCGAGCACGACCCGGCCGACGGGACGGATCTCGTTAATCATCCGCGAGGCGATCCGCTCGAGCAGGTCATAGGGCAGCCGGGCCCAATCGGCGGTCATCGCGTCGTCACTCGTCACCGCTCGGATCGCGATCACGTTGCCGTAGGTGCGCTCGTCGCCCTGAACACCGACGGTCCGGATGTCGGGCAGAACGCAGAAGGACTGCCAGAGATCCCGGTACAGCCCGGCCTGGCGGATCTCGTCCTGGAGAATCGCGTCCGCCTCGCGCAGCGTGTCCAGGCGCTCCCGGGTCGCCTCGCCGCCAACCACCCGGATGGCCAGCCCCGGGCCAGGGAAGGGCTGGCGCCAGACGAGGCGCTCGGGGAGGCCGAGCTCAGCGCCGACCGCGCGGACCTCGTCCTTGAACAGCGCCCGCAGGGGCTCGACGAGCGCGAACTCCAGGTCCTCGGGCAGCCCGCCGACGTTGTGATGGGATTTGATCGTCGCCGTGCCGGTCCCGCCGCCGGACTCGATCACGTCCGAATAGAGGGTCCCCTGCACGAGGAAGCCGACGTCGTCGAGTTTGTCAGCCTCCTCCTCGAACACGCGGATGAACTCGGCGCCGATCAGCTTGCGCTTGCGCTCGGGATCGCTGACCCCGGCGAGCTTGGCCAGGAAGCGCTCCTCGGCGTCCACGGCGACGAGCGGAACCTTGAAGTAGTCGCGGAAGGCCAGCACGACCTGCTCGCCCTCGTTCTTGCGCATCAGGCCGTGGTCGACGAACACGCAGGTCAGCTTGTCCCCGATCGCCCGGTGCACGAGCAGCGCGGCGACACTGGAGTCCACGCCGCCCGAGAGGCCGCAGATCGCCCGTCCCTCCCCCACCTGGGCCTTGATGCGCGCGATCTGCTCCTCGATCACCGAGGCGGCGCTCCAGGTCCCCTCACAGCCACAGATGTCGATCAAAAAGTTGGACAGCACTTGCTGGCCGTAGGGTGTGTGGACGACCTCCGGATGGAACTGGATCCCGTAGATCTGACGCTCGGTCGATTCAAACGCCGCGACCGGCGATGCGGTTGAGGACGCCAGCGCGGTGAAGCCAGCCGGCGGCGCGAACACGGTGTCGCGGTGCGACATCCAGCACGACTGCTCGTTGGGCGTGCCCGCCAGAAGCCGACCGGTCTCGGTCACCGACAGCTGCGAGCGGCCGAACTCACCCAGCTCGGCGCCCTCGACCTCGCCGCCGAGCCCGAGGGCGAGCAACTGCATGCCGTAACAGATGCCGAGCACCGGAACCCCGAGCTTGAGGAACGCGGCCTCCAGGGCCGGGGCGCCGTCGGCGTATACGGAGGCGGGACCGCCGGACAGGATCACGCCTCGTGGCCGGCGGCGAGCGACCTCCTCGGCCCCCACGTGATGGGGCAGCAGCTCCGAGAACACGCCGCATTCGCGCACGCGGCGTGCGATCAGCTGTGAGTACTGTCCGCCGTAGTCAAGGACGATGACCTCGTCGGTGGTGGCCGGAACTTCGGCGCTGACGTCCTCAGACGGAACCTCGCTGCCGAGCGCGTGGTCATCGGACAGCGCCGCATCGGCTGCCGCCATCACGCCGGCGGACGGGCGGTGGGTGCGACCCGGGCGGGCCGGAGCGTGAGGATCCGCGAAGGATCCGCTCCATTCGCCGCCGGGCGAGGTCACCGATGGCCCAACGCTAGTCGGCGACGCCGACGGCGGCTGTCCGGCCGGCGGCACCCATGCCGACGCCCTGCTCGCGCTGGAGCTGCTTGCCCTCGGTCTGCAGCGAGGGGGCGACCATCAGCTCGGCACGGTTGAACTCGGCGATGTCGCGGTAGCCGCAGGTCGCCATCGAGGTGCGCAGGCCGCCCATCAGGTTGAAGGTGCCGTCGTTCTCACGTGCGGGACCCTTGACGATCTCCTCGAGCGTCCCGTTCTGCTTGGTCGCCACGCGGGTGCCACGGGGCAGCGTGGGATGGAAGGTCGCCATGCCCCAGTTGTAGCCGCGGCCCGGGGACTCGTAGGCACGGGCGAGCGCGGAGCCGAGCATGACCGCGTCGGCGCCACAGGCGATCGCCTTGGCGATGTCACCGCCGTTGCGCATCCCGCCATCGGCGATGACCTTGACGTAGTCACCGGTCTCGAGCATGTGCTGCGAGCGAGCGGCGGCGACATCGGCGATCGCGGTCGCCTGCGGCACACCGATCCCGAGCACGCCGCGGGTGGTGCAGATCGCGCCCGGTCCGACCCCGACCAGCACGCCGGCGGCGCCGGTCCGCATCAGGTGCAGGCCCGTGTGATAGGAGGCGCAGCCGCCGACCACGACGGGCGTCGGCGCGAGCTCGCGAATGAACTCCTTGAGGTTCAACGGCGGCCGGGACTCGTCACGCGACACGTGCTCAGCAGACACCACCGTGCCCTGGATGACGAGGATGTCCAGTCCGGCCTCGAACGCCGCCTCGTAGTGCGTGCGCACCTTCTGAGGGGTCAGCGAGGCGGCGGCGACGACGCCGTGGGACTTGATCTCCTTGATCCGCTGGACAATCAGGTCGGGCTTGACCGGCTCGCGGTAGATGTCCTGCATCTCGCGGGTCGCGATGTCACTTGAGAAGGTGGAAACGCGGTCGAGCTGTTCGTCGGCGTCCTCGTAGCGGGTGTAGATGCCCTCGAGGTTGAGCACGGCGAGGCCACCCAGCTTGCCGATCAGCCCCGCGCTGTCGGGGGAAACAACGCCGTCGAGCGCGGCCGCCAGCAGCGGCAGCTCGAAGCGGTAGGGCCCGAGCGTCCACGAGATGTCGACGTCATCGGGGTCACGGGTGCGGCGCGACGGGACAATCGCGATATCGTCAAAGCCGTACGCTCGGCGAGCCTTCTTTCCGCGTCCGATCTCGACTTCCATCTCAGGAGCGTAGCCCGCGCTGCGGACGAATCGTGGGGGTCATGGCGGCAACCATTTGGGACGTCGATGCTAGCAGCGGCATCGACCGCTCCCCGATGCCCGAACACGCGAAAATGCGCCATCCAGCGGTCCGGACGGACACGTGAGCCCGTCCGCTTATCGCCACTCGCGCCGGGGGCGCAGCTCAGCCGATTTCGGCGCCGACCCTTAGGCGCTCGGCCGCGACCTCGCCGAGCAGACGCTCGACCCGAGCCGGGTCGATGATCCCGGCCCCGAAGTGCTGGGTGGACTCCGCTCCGCAGGCAACCCCGAACCGCAGGCAGTCCACCGGCTCGTGCCCGGCGTAACGCGACGCGACGTAGCCGGCCAGGAACGCGTCTCCCGAACCGACCACCGAGCGGGCCTCCTGCTCCTCGACGCGGACCCGGTAGAGCGCCGGCGTGCCGTTCTCCAGAACACGGGCGTAGCAACCGTCGGAGACCGTCATGATCGCCTCGCGCGCCCCTTGGCGGGTCATCTCGACCACGGCCTGAGCGCGATCGTCGACGTCGTTGAACTCATGACCGACGAGTTCCTCTGATTCCAGCTCGTTCGGGGACACGAGATCGGGCTCGGCCCGCATCGCCAATCGCAACGGCTCACCGTCGGTATCGATCATCGTCGTGACCCCGAGCCGCCGCACCTCGCGGATCAGGTCCAGGTACACGTCGGGGGCCACCCGGCGCGGCAGGCTGCCGGCGAACACGCAGATGCTCGCTCCCTGGGCCAGGTAGAGCAGCTTCTCGCGAAACAGCTCGAGCTCCTGCTCGGAGATCGCCGGGCCGCGCTCGTTGATCTCGGTGTGCGACCCGGTGGTGGGATCCAGGACAACGGTGTTGGTCCGTGACTCGTCGTGGATGCGCACGAAGTCATTGAGAATCGACTCGCTACCGAGCACCTCGATGATCCTCGTGCCGGTGGCCCCGCCAGCGAGGCCGGTGGCGATCACCGGCTGGCCGAGCTGCTTGAGCGCGCGCGCGATGTTGACGCCCTTACCCCCGGGCATCGTCGTCTGGTCGACGGTACGGTGACGACGCCCGGGCGTGAAGCTCGGGACCTCCAGGGTCTTGTCGATCGCCGCGTTGAGCGTGATGGTGATGATCATGCGGCCTCCAGTTCCCGCCTGGCCTCGCTCGTGCGACGGCGTTGGCGGACCCTCAAAGCTACCGCGACCAGAGCTCCGGCAGTCAGCACGATGAGTATGAGCGTCAGCGGACGCGTCAGGAATCGCCCGGCGAGCGTCAGCACGGACACGGCCGGCACCGAGCGGGCGAGCAGCAGCGGCAGCCGATCCACGGGCCGTCCATTGACGAGCACGACGGCGCTGCCGAGCGCCGTCCCGCGGCGCAGCGGCCCGGTCACCACGCGTGGCGCCCGCAGGCGAACGGTGACCCGGTCAGCGCGGTTGAAGATCCTCGTCAGACCGCGCGCCGCGACCAGCGCCGCCGTGAGGCCCGGCTGATCGGTGACGGTCGGGCGGGCCAGCACCTCGCCCCCACGCACGGGCGTGCGCTGGCGGAAGGTGGAGAATCCCCAGTCGAGCAAGGCCAGCGTGTTCGCATCCCGGGCCGACTCGCTCGTCGTGCCCAGCACCGAGCTGACCAATCTCATGCCGTTTCTGTGCCCCGAGGCGACCAGCACGTAACCGGCGGCCGCGGTATGCCCGGTCTTGACGCCGTCGATCCACGGGTATTCGCGCACCAGCGTGTTGCGGTTGATCACGGACCGGACGTGGCTGCCGGAATGCAGAACGGCGTGCCCGAGCGCGACGACCCGGGCCAAGAAGGCCGAGTGTTCGAGGTCGTAGGCCGCGAGGCGGTTGAGGTCTGACGCCGATGAGTGGTTGCCGACCGTGTCGAGCCCGCTCGGGGTCGCATAGTGCGTGTGGCGCAGTCCCAGCTGGCGAGCGCGCTCGTTCATCATCGCCACGAAGCGGGCGATCGAGCCGTGTCCCAGGTTGTAGGCGAGATCCTCGGCGGCGTCATCGGCGCTGGGCAGCATCAGCGCGATCAGGAGGTCATGCACGCTCATCCGCTCCCCGGGCACGAGGCCGATCTGAGAATCGACCGGCGCGGGGACGTAGTTGTTCTGCGTGAACACCGTGCCGAGGTCATGGACGTGCTCGAGCGTGATCAGCGCGGTCATCAGCTTGGTTGCGCTGGCCACGGCCAGCTCGTCCTGGGCGCGATCGGCGTATAGCGTCTGGCCGGTGGCCGGGGCGTACAGGGCGGCGGCACGGACCGAGAGCCGCGGGACCGGCGTCGCACGAGCCGCCGGAGCGATGGCGGCGCCGACCAGCAGGGCGACGCCGGCGCCGGTCAGCAGGGCCAGAGCCAGGACGAGGACCGACGGAACCGGTGCCGGTGCCGGGCGCCGGCCAGGGCGGCCGGCCGGGCTCAACGCCGCAGCCTCAGGCGCTGACCTGTCTGCAGGCTGTTGGGTGACAGGCTCGGATTGAGCAGGGTGAGCCGGGAGATCGCGACGTGCGTCCGGATCGAGATCGCACTCAGCGTGTCTCCGCCGCGAACCACATAGAAGCGGGGCGGGCGGTGGTGGTGCAGCGGGCTGATGGTCGGCGACAGAGTGCTGCGCTGGGGCGTCGGGGCGTGGTGACTCAGCCCGTTGTGCACGATCAGGTAGATCCCGAGCGCCACGGCGACGAGCGCAATCAGCGCGAAGAGTCGCGCCGCGATTCGAGCCACCACCATCCGGGGCGCGATCATACTGGCGACCGGGGGGCGCCGATGCAGGATTTGTCGCGGATGCGGGGGCTCGCGGCGCCGTCCCGCTCACCGCTGCGCTCCCCGCGTGACGCGGGCGGGCCCTCACTGCCCGTGCGACAGGGTCCAGGCGAGCTCGCGCAAGCGCCCCGCCTCGGCCCGCGCCGCCGCCGCAGGGGCCCCTCTGCGCGCGCC
>JALYZB010000517.1 GCA_030945945.1 Actinomycetota bacterium
GCTGCGGGGCTGATGAGGCTGAATCGGTGTTGTCGTTCATGGTTCGTCTCCTGGTCTGGGCGAGGCGTTGGCTCGCGGTCACAACGTGATACGCGCTCGGTCACGCAAAGGTTCAAGCGGGCTGGAGAGCCGGCGCCCGGCTGGCGGGCCGGCGTCCTGAGCAGACGGCATTCGTGTGGGGCGGTGAACGATCGGCGTGCGCGCGTCGTATAACCCGGTGTGATGAGCTCTGACGCGACGCTGGTGCGCGATCTCTGCGGCCCTGACTCCCGGCAGGCGGCGCGATCGTTGTATCGCAGCTACGGCGGTGAGCTGTACGGGTTCGCGTTGCGGCGCTTGCGCGATGAAGGACTGGCGCAGGAGCTCGTCCAGGATGTCTTCACCCGCGCGTGGCGCCGCGCCGAGCAGTTTGAGCCGAGCCGAGGCTCGGTGCGAACCTGGCTGTATGCGATTGCCCGCAACGCGGTCATCGACAGCGAGCGTCGACGCGGCCGACGACCCCAGTTGCCGGCCGGCGAGTCAGACTTTGAGACGGTCGACCCGCGGAACCGATCGAGTCCGCGCTGCTGCGCTACCAGATCCAGCTGGGGATCTCGCGGCTGACCTTCGAGCACCGCCAAGTGATCGAGCTGGTGCACTTTCGCGGACTGAGCCTCACCGAGATCGCGCAGCGGACCGGGCTCGCGGTCGGGACAGTCAAAAGCCGCCTTTACTACGCCACTCGCAGCCTACGCCTGGCCCTGGAAGAACTCGAGGTGATCCGATGAGCAGCTGCCGGGAATTCGAGGTCCTGCTCGCCGGGCACGCGTTCGCGGCGCTAAAGCCCGACGAGCATGAGACGGTCCAGACGCACCTCGCCGGCTGCGCTGACTGCCGCCGCGCCTACAGTCAGCTCACGGAGCTGCCATCCCTGCTTGACCTCGCCGGCAGCACCCGGGCGCGCATCGCCTCGCCACCACCTCTCCTGGAAGCCTCCGTGCTCGCCGCGTTGCCCGCCGGCGGTGAGCGACGCTCACGCCATCGACCGAGGTTCGCGCGGCGCCGTTCACGTCAAGCCACAGCGACGGGCTGGCGAGGCGTGAGCGCCCGTTCGCTCGCGCCGGCGATGACCGCAATTCTCGCTCTGGTAGTGATCGCAGTGACCCAACTGCCCGCCAGCTCGCCGCGCTCGGTGAGGCTGACGCTCGCACCCTCGCCTCTGGCTCCCGCATCGCGCGCGGTCGCGATCCTGCGCTCCCGCCCGTGGGGAACCGAGATCGACCTCCAAGCCCAGCATCTCACCCCCACCCACGGAACCCAGATCTATGAGCTGTGGTTTGTCTCCCCCCACGGGCGCGTCAGCGCCGGCACCTTCACCGTCGGCACGCAAGGCCACGTCACCGTCACCCTCGCCTCGGCCGCCCACGCCGGCCCATACCGCACGCTAGGAGTGACCCTCGAACCCGACGGGCTCAACCCAGCCAGGCAAGGACCCAACATCCTTCACGCCAACACCCGCACGTAGCCCGCCACAGGATCCGCCGGCACGTCACTCAGCCAAACGCGCGGTGGGATCGGCTGTCGGGACAACCCAGGATTAGGCCCCACGACTGCCCGCAACATGCCCAAGCAGGGCACCCGCGCCACCAATCAGGCACCGTGACGCGCCTGGATCTTCATGAGGAGGCCTCGGTCCCGGGCGCGAGGCGGCGGTGTCTTGAGCTTCGCGTCGTCAGCGCCCATGGGTGGCTGAGCGGGCTATGGGCTGCGGCTCGGCCGCGGCGTCGCGACCGCGCGGTCGGTTGGCGCGAGGGCCGCTGCTCGCCGCAGGGTGTCGGCGATCAGTTGGCCGCTGGGGAGCTGGTCTGGGTCGAACAGCCATTGGATGATCAGGCCGTCGAAGGCCGCCATGATGAGTGTTGCGGCGGTTGACGGGTCGGGCGACGCACCGTGAGGGTGATGCCCGAGGGTTTGGGCGATCCCGCTCGTCAATGTGGTCCTGAGCGCGTCGAAGTCGCCGGCGAGGGCGGTGCGCCGGTCGGGCGAGCGCTCGGCACGCAGCAGCGCCTCGAAGTATGCGATCACGAGTGGGCGGTTGGCGCTGAGCGACTCGAGCAAACCGTCAAGCGGGGGGCCGAGCTGCTCGCGACGCGTCGGCCGCGCCCGGGAGAGCAGCCGACCTCTGCGCCGGGTCGTGGTGCAACCTCGACTCCGCGCTCGCCGAGATGTGGGGCCGCACCCTGGAACCTCCGGCACACTCGTCGGCGGCGCGAATTGCTGCGATCCGGTTCCGTGGGCCCGCCGATTCTGAGGAATCTCCAGCTGAGATGTCCGGGTCTGCGCTCCCGATGCTCGTTAAGTAGTTTCCCCGCTGGAAGTACGGCCCGACCCGCTTACCTATGCCCCCAGCCGGTACCTACGCTGGGGTTGCCAGCAGGAGACCGCTCAACAAGGGGAGTGCGATGAACAGGCTGAACACCACGAAACACTCGATGAAGATGATGTGGGGCTGCGTGGCCTTTGCGGTCATCGCGATCGTTCTGGTCGCCGATGGCGTCGGTGCCGGCGCGCTTTTCATCCTCCCGTGCATGCTGATGATGGGAGCGATGATGTGGATGATGATGGGCGGCCCAGGTGACGGCCGCACCCCGCAGTAGCCACCAGCGATCCCCCCACAGGAGCGATGACCGCACCGATGATGTCGAGCGGAAGGCGAGCACACGATGATGGACTACGGCGGACATATGACTCCGGGCGGTTGGATCTTGACGGTCCTCGCGACCCTGATCCTGGTCGCACTAGCCGTTGGGGTGATTGTCTGGCTCCTGTCGTCGTTGACCGGCCGCGCCGCCGGCGGCCCAGCGCCGCCGGCTTCGACGCGCGAGATCCTCGACCGGCGTCTGGCCAGCGGCGAGCTGACAAGCCAGCAGTTCCACGAGCTAGACGAAGAGCTGCACGACAGGAGAGCACCGACCGCCGCCGACGAGCGGCCTCCGCAGCCAGTCGCGTCTGACTGAACCGCCAGTGCCGGTGCCAGCGTCGCACCGCCGTCCAATCATCGCGCGGGGGTCGCGGATCAGTCGATCCCGACGTCCTTGGCCAGGCGCGACGAGCGTAACCCGCATCCGAGCAGGGCTTCGGGGGCGCATATGGCCAGTCGGGCTGCTCTCGCAGTCCGGTGGCTAACCGCGCTCGCGATGGCCGTGTATTGGATGGCGACCGATACCAGCAGCCGCGTACCACGGTGCTAAAGCCAGCCAGCGACGAGCCCCACGGGCCAGGAAGGGCAGCAGCGGGAGCTTCCGCTAGCCGGTGATCATTACGGCCTCCAGGCGCCAAACGCTCGGCGCGGGATAGCCGGCGAGGCTCTGATGCCAGCTCGCCGGGATCACAGTTGACCCGCCCCAGCCGTCTATCGGTGAACGAGCCGCCCGACCGCGCCCATCAGCTCAGCGACCTGCTCGTCAGGGTCGGCGAGTCGCCCTTACCCTGCATGCAGTGGCGGGCATGGGCGTCGAGCAGCCCTAGCGCGATCTTGTCGAGCGCGGCCTGGGCGGCGCTGATTTGGGTCAGGATGTCGATGCAGTAGCGGTCCTCTTCGACCATGCGCGTGACGCCACGGACCTGGCCCTCGGCGCGCGCGAGGCGCTTGAGCACCTGATCCTTGCTGGCGCTGTAACCACGGCTCACGACGGTGGCACCTTCTCCTGACTGGACATCAAACCTCCTCGGGTGAATCTCATCCACGACAGTTTGACAGTATACCCTCAGGGGGTATACTGATCAAGTGATGAGTGACGTTCTCTCGAAATTCGGCGATGGACTGTCAAACACGTTCCTGATGGCGTGGGAAGTGTGGTGGGCCCTGGTCCTCGGGTTCGCGATCTCGGCGATCGTCCAGGCCTGGGTCCCGCGCGCGCGGATCCAGAGCGCGCTCGGGGGTGCCGGCCCTCGGCCGATCGCGCTCGCGACCGGTCTCGGCGCCGCCTCATCGTCCTGCTCCTACGCCGCCATCTCGATCGCCAAGTCGCTTTTCCAAAAGGGCGCTTCAGCCGCATCAGCGCTGGCATTCCAGTTCGCCTCAACCAACCTCGTCGTTGAGCTCGGCATCGTGATCTGGGTCCTGATCGGCTGGCAGTTCACGCTCGCGGAGTTCGTCGGCGGGATCGTGCTGATCGTCGTGATGACCGTGCTGCTCCGGCTGTTCGTTTCCAAGCGCCTCGAGGAGCAGGCCCGCGAGCACGCCCAAGACGCCGACGCCGGCCACCAGCACCACTCAGCCGCCACACAGCTCACGCTGCGCGAGCGGGCGACGTCAATCGAGGCGTGGTCGGATGTCGCGCACAACTTCCGCAACGACTGGACGATGCTATGGAAGGAGATCACGATCGGGTTCTTCCTCGCCGGGTTCATCGGACTGCTCGGCAACAACTTCTTCAACGGCCTCTTCATCCGCCATGCAAGCCCACCGCTGCGGACCATCGAGAACGTCATCCTCGGGCCGATCGTCGCGATGCTCAGCTTCGTCTGCTCGGTCGGGAACATCCCGCTTGCCGCCGTGCTGTGGTCTGGCGGCATCAGCTTCGCCGGCGTGCTTGCGTTCATCTTCGCCGACCTGATCGTGATCCCGATCATCGCGATCTACCGCAAGTACTACGGCACTAAGTTCGCGTTGCGGATCACCGCGCTGATGTTCGTCACCATGGTCATCTCCGCCCTGATCGTCGACGCACTGTTCAGCGGCCTCGGGATAATCCCCCACGTCCGCCCGACCCGTGGCGACATCTTCGGCTCCGTCAAGGTCGACTACAAGCTCTTCACCAACATCCTCGGCATCGGAATCTTCGCCACCCTGTTCTGGCTGACCACCCGCCGCGGGGCCACCGACCCGGTCTGCGGCATGAAGGTCGACCGCCACAAAGCGGTCACGATGGATTTCGCGGGCGAGACGCACGACTTCTGCTCCGAGCACTGTCTGCACGCGTTCGAGGTCGAGCCCGGGAAATACCTCCACAGCGACGCGCCCGCCGACCCGGCTCACGCCGCCCATGCCCAACCCTGACCACAACCAGAGCGAACCACGGTGAGCGGACGAGGCGAGCAGCTGCAGGTGACCGCCGACGATCAGCTCGGCAGGCTGCTCGGTCTCATCGCGACCCTCGCTGACACCACACTGCGGCTCCCATGCCCCGGCCGCGAGAAGCTCGGCGACGGGACCATCGCAGCATCCGCCCAACACACAGCCGACAACTCCCAGCGCATCGCGGGCTTCGTGCAGGCCAGCGACCGGATCACCGCCGGCGAACCGAACGCGCACGGCGGCCACCGCGTCCCGCGGTTCCTCAAAGCCCTCGGCCACCGCCCGCCAGGTCACGCCGAACATGGCCACGACACGGCCGGCACACACGGGAACGACTCCACCGTCGAGAGCGTCGAGCTCCCCGCCTTGCGCGAACAGCTCAGAGCGACCCGCGAGAGCCTCAAGCGGCTGGCAGCGCTCACCGACAGCCAACTGCATACGATCCCGCCGGACAGCAGCTCCCGCTTCTGCGACGGGCAGCGCACCCTCGACCTGGTCCTCGAAAGCCTCCTCAAGCATCAGAGCCACCAGGTCGGGGCTCCCCCGGCCGCGCTCGCCTAGCTGTGGCCCGAGGACGCTGTTCAGCTCGGTGAGGCGAGCGACGGGTGGCTTGTGGCAGATCGCGCGATAGACCCAGCCGCCCAGCATCGTGCGGACGAACCGTTCGGCCTTGCCGTTGGTCTGGGGTCGGTAGGTCCGGGTGCGCGGGTGGCGGAACCCAGTGCCCGTCAGGCGATCGCGTGGATGGTCGAGCGGTAGGCGGAGCCGTGGTCGGTGATCAACCGTTCGACCGTGACGCTCGTCAGCGGCTGCCTGGCTGGCGTCGGCGGACCGCTCGAAAGAGGCCGTAGTTCCACCGACGGTCAAGGCCGGACGCACGCAGCACGAGCCCCTTGACAAGAGTCAGCAGGATTCCAACGCCTACCACGACGGCCGCGGCTGCGAGGAACGATGCGCCACCGTTGCGCACCAGGGTCCCAGCGATACCAGCGACGAGCGGAAGGAGCCAAGGAAGCCAGCCGGGCCGAGTCGCGTGCCGCTCATGTCCTGACTGATGGCGAGGCAATGGAACTTCCGCTCAGCGGCGTGCAACACAGCACGGACGGGACCGGTCGTGAACTGCGATTCCGAAATCGAGCACGGCCCCTTCCGCCAGTCAGCTCCGAAGCACCAGTCTGAGCAACCCCCGCCAACCAGCAGGCCAATCGCCAGCGCCGGCGCCTTCCGGGTAACCGATACCCGGGCGGCGGTGCCAAGCTGCAGAATCAGGACCTCAACCTGTCCGTGGGGCGCGGATGCTGGCGGTACCGCACTCCACCGTGGATCATTCGCTGAGTTGGAATTTTCGAATCGGCCGTCGCGGATCAGGGCCTTGGAGTTCGTCGGTTTCGCGGCGCACGTTTACGGCTCCGCCGCTCTGGATCTGATCGGTCGTCGTTGAAGGTAGGAGCTGGGCCGGCAGCCCCGTCAGCGATCAGACGGTTGATTTCGTTCGTGACTTCGACCGCGGTCGTGTTCTCCCGTCGTGCGATCTCTTCGACGAGGGCTCTCCAGACGCCCAGCGCCCCGGTGCCGGAGCTGTAGATGAAGAGGAGCGCTTCTCGCAACCCGGACGCACTTGGCAGCGGCGTCGAGGCTGTCGTCGCAGGCGGTGGCTGCTCGAGTGAGCCGGCGGATACGACAATCTCGTGGTCGGGCTCAAGGGGTGGACCGTCAACCACCGCGGGACGGCCACTGGCTGTCGTCCCGCGGAGAACCCAGTGCGCTTGGTTCGGATTCAAGCCAGGCAATCTACCGGTGTTACACCGGTTATAGGCCGATAGCTGACGCTTCCCGAACCTGCGGCTCCCGCGGCTACCCCCAGGGCCATCACCACCAGCCCCAGGCGATTGCCGCCCAGCCGTGGTCCGCAGGGCGCTGCTGAGCACATCGTGGAGGTCATGCTGGCCTGAGGGTCATTCTCGAAGCCCGAGAAACACACGACCTCCCGCGAGTATCCGATGCGCGGGCTATTTAGCATCGCCTTGGCCGCCTCCACACCACAGCCTACGGTCATGACAGCCGCTCGGATCAGCCCCGGCCCCACCTTGCCGGGCAACCGCGCCGGCGCGACGGCCAGAGACCCCGCCCCTGGGACACAGGCCCTTCGCCTCGGCGCCTCAGTCGGCCGACGGCGGCCATCAGCTCGGCGGTCCGTGCGCCCTGTTGGGCGGGTCACCGAGGCTTATATATCGTGATGCGATATCGCGGTAGAACGATACCGTGTCGCCATGAGTGTCACTGGCCGTCTCGACGCGACCGATTACCAGCGGCTGCGCAAGCCCCGCACCGGCCTGCGGCAGTTCCTGCACTGGAGCGAGACCCAGGCCCGGACGGTCGGCTTGACGCCCGCTCAGCACCAGCTCCTGCTCGCGATTCGAGGTCATCTCGATCCACCTGGCCCGACGATCGGTGACATCGCCGACTACCTCGTCCTGCAACATCACAGTGCCGACAGGCTCACCGATCGCGCGGCCGCCGCCGGCCTGGTCATCCGCAGGCACGATCACACCCACCGCGGCACGGTGAGGCTTTCGCTCACGCACCTGGGCAGCGAACGCCTCGACGCGCTCGCCGGGATGCACGTCAAGGAGCACGCGCGGCTCGCGCCGACCATGGAGACGCTGTGACGCTCGCTGGCAGTCAGCCGCTGACGATCGCGGCGCTGGAGCGCTGGGTGCTGTTCGGCGCGAGCTGGGCCGTCGTGGAGAGCTCGGCCGGACACGCGCTCATCCAGCTGTGCAGCTGCACGGGCGAGCCGGTCGAGCGCCGTGAAACACGGAATCCGACCGTGATCGCCTACGTCCGCGAGGCGAGCGGGCTTCGTGACTGACCCCGCATCCCCGAGAGAACCTGATCCGGATCGAGCTCCGCGCGCGTATGAGAAGCATGCCCGCACCCCGCATCAGACTACCCGTTCTCGCCGTCTCGCTCGCGCTCAGCGTCTCGCTGGCCGCCTGCGGATCGAGCGCGACCAGCAGCTCGCACTCCGCGACCAGCAGCGCCGCCCCGGCGGGCGCAGCTGCAGCCGCGCACGCCACGAGCGTGGCCATCAAGAGCTACGCCTTCCACCCGGCCACGATCGTCGTGGCCAAGGGCGCCAAGATCACCTTCATTAATCACGACCAGACCGCGCACACGGCCACGAGCACCCAGGCCGGGGTGTTCGACACCGGCACGCTCAAGCCGGGCGCCGGCAAGACCATCACCTTCACCAAGCCCGGCACCTACAGCTATTACTGCCAGTTCCACGCGTTTATGAAGGCGACCGTAACGGTCCGGTAGGCACGTCCAGGCCGCGCTCGTTGCGGGCGGCGGTGGGTCCCGAGCTCAGCCCGCCGCCAGCAACCCATCCGAGACCTCCCCGGTCACCACCGGGATGGCTCGGATGTCATCCTCGGTGGTGCGGTGATTGACCAGGCAGGCCCGCAGCCACGTGCGTGCGTCCGCCACCGCGGGGGCCATTAGCAGCCGGCCGTCGCGCGCCAGCGCCCGGGCCAGCTCCCGGTTGTGCTCCTCCTCGGCCTCGAGGTCTCCCCAGGCGCGGCGGAAGCAGACCACTGACAGCGGCGGCTCGCCGAGTAGTTCAAAGCGCTCGTCGGCGGCGAGCAGACCCGCGAGCAGCCGGGCCTCGGCGAGATTGCGCTCGATCGCGGCGCGGATCGCGTCGGCGCCGTGCACGACGAACGCAAGCCAGAGCTTGAGCGCACTCAGCGGCCGCGAATACTCGAGCGTGCGATCAACGGCGTGCTGCTGTTCACCGTGGGGGATGTAGGCCTCCTGGTGGGAGAAGGCACGCTCCAGCGCCACCACGTCGTGAACGAGCAGCACGCTGCAGGACTTGGGTACGTAGAGCCACTTGTGAGCGTCGACCGTCGCCGAGTCCGCTCGGGCCAGGCCGGCGAACCGCTCGCGGGCGCCGCGCGCTCGCGCCGCGGGCAGCCCGTAGGCCCCGTCCACGTGCAGCCACACCTCGCGCGGAGCGCAGATGTCGGCGAGCGCTTCAAGGTCGTCGACGGCGCCGGTCAGGGTTGTCCCCGCGGTCGCTACCACCGCGATCGGGACCACCCCGTCGCGGCGGTCGGCATCGATCGCGTCGGCGCAGGCGCCCGCGTCCATCCGGCGAGCGGAATCGATCGGCAGCGCGCGGACGTTGTCGGCCCCGATTCCGAGCACCTCGGCGGCCCGACGTACCGAGTGATGGGCCTCAGCCGAGCAGTACAGCGCCATCCGCCGACCCTCGGTGCCGCTCAGGCGCACGCCGGGAATCGCCCGCTCGCGAGCAGCGGTCAGCGCGGTCAGATTTGAGATCGTGCCGCCGGCCGCGAGCAGGCCTGTGGCCTTGGGATCAAAGCCGGTGAATTCACCGACCCAGCGAATGGTCTGCGCCTCGAGTTGATCGGCGGCACCGGCGCTGACGGCGACGTTGACGTCGTGGGAGGCCATCAGAGCATCGGCCAGCACCCCGATCTCCAGCCCCGAGGAGCCGATGTAGGCGAAGTAGCGCGGCCGCGATTGCGAGAGTGAGACATCGAGCACCGCAGCGGCGGCATCCAGCGCCCGTGACGGATCCGAGGGCGGGCCGGGCAGACCGCGGCTCAGCAGCTCGTGGTGGCGCGCGGTCGGCAGCGGCTGCCCGGGGCGCGCGTGATCAAAGCTCTGCCAGGCGTCGAGCACGAGCCCGGCGGCGTAGTCGAGCACCTGCTCCCGGCCGGGCAGCGGGAGCGACGGGCCGGGGGCGGGGGCAGGCGGGTCAGCGCCGGCGGCCATAGGGCTGGACTCCGTTCACCGGCCAGAGGCTACCCCGGGCCGGCCGGGGGCTAGTCGCGCCGGCGCGCCTCGTCCAACAGGCGCCCGAAGCCGGGGTCGTCGAACTCGGCCACCGCTCGCTCGTACTTCTCCATCCCCCAGGCCCAGAAATCGAAGTTGATGTCCGATACGCCGTCCTGGATCGATGCCCACAGCGTCCACCCGTACTTGGACATCAGCCCCCACAGCCGAGCCCGCGCGATCTTGTGGCGCAGCCGGCGGCCGTAGTAGGCGGTCACCAACTGCTCGAGCTGCGCCAGCGAGAGGTTGGATTCGCTCCACACGTTGCCCAGCTCGAAGCAGGCGTCGTTGTTGCCCGAGTACTCGTAGTCGATCAGCCGAAAGCCGGCCTCGGTGAGGATGAAGTTGCCGGCCAACAGGTCGTTGTTGCACGGCACGGCCCCCTCCTGACGGACCGCGAAGGCATCGCGGATGGCGGCGACCTGGGGGCCGAACTGCTCGTAGCGCTCGGGCAGCCGCAAGCCGCGGGCTCGGACGATCTCCAGATAGCGTGGCTGCGTGAGAAACATGTCGAAGTCATCGCGGAACGGCGGCGCGGAGTGCAGCCAGCGGCAGGCGTCGGCGATCCGCTCGATGTGGCCATCGTCGCGAAGGTTCTCGGCGGACATCGGCCGCCCATCGATGAACTCGAACACCATCGCGTTGTGCTCGGGCCGGTAGGCGACGACCTGCGGGCCGACGCCCACCTGCGCCGCGCGGTGAGCGTTCTCGTACTCGTTGTCGCGGTCGATCGCCAGCAGACCCGTGTCGTTGGCGTAGCGGCGGACCACGTAGGCGCCGTCCACCGTGACGACCTTGTGGTTGACGTTGGTCAGTCCGCCCGGCAGCTCGGTGACCTCGCGGGCGTCGGCCAGGCAGGGCACCAGCGCCAGGACGTCCTGAAGTGAGGTCATCTCCCCCATCGCTATCGGGCAAGATACCGCTGGTCACCGGAGCGGAGCGTGAGCATGCAGCGCAGGGTCGTGATCATCGGCGGCGGCATCGCCGGCGTCAGCGTCGCCTATCACCTGGCCCGCGCGGGCTGGAATGACGTTGTCCTGCTCGAGAAGCGCGAGCTGACCAGCGGCTCCACCCACCATGCGGCGGGTCTGGTCACGCAGTTCAACCCGTCGACGACGATGATGCGCTTTCGCCGCTACAGCGTCTCCCTGTATCGAGAGCTCGGCGTCTTCTCCGAGGTCGGCAGCGTCCGCATCGCCTCCAGCCGCGAGAGCCTGCTCGAGCTGCGCCGCGCGGTCAGCCGCGCACGGGCCAACGGGCTGACGGCCGAGCTCATCTCCGCGCAGGAGGTCGTCGCGCGCCTGCCCGGGGCGACTCCGGAGAGCATCGAGGGCGGCGTGTGGATGCCCGACGACGGCTGGGTCGATCCCCACATAGCCACCTACGCGGTCGCCGAGGCCGCCCGCGCGCTGGGGGTGAGGATCGTCACCAACACCCGCGTGACCGCGATCGAGCTCGATCACCGTCGCGCCGTGCGCACCGTGGTCTGCGACGACGAGGAACGGATCGAGACCGAGCACGTCGTCAACGCGGCCGGGATCTGGGCGCCGCAGGTGGCTGCGATGGTCGGCACGTTCGCCCCCTCGGTGCCGGTCGACCATCAGCACGTGGCGATGGCGCAGGTGCCCGGCCACGCGTTCCCACGGGAGATGCCGTGCTTTCGCGACCCCGATCACCTGATCTACGGCAAGGCCGAGGCCGGCGGGCTGCTGATTGGCGGCTATGAGCCCGATCCGCCCGCTCGCTGGGTCGAGGGGGTGCCGTGGGAGCACAGCGCCAGCCCGGTGGAATCGGACATGGACCGCTTCGCACCCCTGCTCGAGGGCGCAATCCGCCGCTTCCCGGCGCTGGAGGAATCCGGCGTCATCCGCCTGCTCTGCCATCCCGACGCGATGACCCCCGACGGCAACCCGCTGCTCGGGCCGATGCCAGGGGTGCCGGGCTTCTGGATGGCGGCCGGGCTGTCGCTCAACGGGTTCGGCGCCGCCGGCGGACTGGGCCAGAGCCTGGCCCAGTGGATGACCGCGGGCGAGGCCGACGACGACCTCACCGCCTACCGGCCGTGGCGCTTCGGGCACACCTACCGCGACCCCGTGCTCACGTCCGAGGCGGCACGCGAGGCCTACCGCTACTACTACCGCCAGCGCTATCCGCTCGACACCGGCACCGCCGGACGCGGCCGGCGCCTGAGCCCCCTGCACGGTCGCCTGGAGGAGCTCGGGGCGGTGTTCGGGACCAAGAACGGCTGGGAGCGCGCCGACTACTTCCAGCCCGGGCATCCGTGGCGGCGCGCCGGCGAGGACCAGCGCGCCTTCGGCTGGGCACCGCCGCCCTACCTGCCCCAGCTCGCCGCCGAGCACACCGCCTTCCGCGAGCGGGCGGGGATCATCGATCTCACCTCGTTCGGGAAGATCGCCGTGTCGGGCCCTGGCGCCCCGGCCCTGTTGGCGCGCGTCTGCGACAACGACGTGGACCGGCCGGCCGGTCGTGTCGTCTACACCCAATTCCTGGATCGCCGCGGCGGGATCGTCGCCGACCTGACCGTCACCCGGCTGGCGCAGGACCACTTCCGCCTGGTCACCGGCGCGGGCACGGTCGACTCCGACCTGGGCTGGCTGCGCCTGCACCACGAGCCCGGCGACGGACCGGTGCAGATCCGCGACGTCTCCGACGAGCATGCGGTGATCGGCCTCTGGGGCCCGCGGGCGCGGGACGTGCTCGCCACGATCACCGCCGATCACGTGTCCGGGGCGGCGATCGGCTTCGCCACCGCGCGCCGGATCGCGATCGGTGGCGCGACCGTGTTATGTCAGCGCATCACCTTCGTCGGCGAGCTCGGCTTCGAGCTCTACGTCACTCCCGAGTGGGCCGTCCAGGTTTGGGACCGCCTGATGGCGGCCGGCGCTCCGCACGGGATTGCGCCCGGCGGGTATCGCGTGCTCGAGTCGCTGCGAATCGAGAAGGGCTACCGGTATTTCGGAACCGACCTGACCGCCGCGGACACGCCCGACGAGGGCGGCGTCGGCTTCTGCGCCCCGTCCGGCCGGGCAGGCTTCATCGGCGCCGCCGCTGTTGTCAGTGCCCGCGAGCACGGTCGGCGCCATCGCGTGCGCACGCTGCTGGTCGGCTCAGAGCCCTACCACTGCCTGTACGGCGGCGAGGCGGTCCGCGACGGTGACGCGGTGATCGGGCAGGTGCGCAGTGCAGCGCCCGCCTTCACGGTCGGGCGGATGGCCGCCCTGGCCGCGCTCCCGCCCAGCCTCAACGTGGGCGACCGCGTCACCGTGGAGGTGCTCGGCGAGCCGGTGGCGGCCCAGGTCGCCCCCGACGCGCTCTATGACCCTGATGACGTCCGCATCCGCGAGTCACCCCGCGCGCGGTCGAGCACCCGATCTGAATCCGGGTCATAGAGCGGCTCTCGCGCGACCTCCGCGCCAACCCATCGGGCGAAGACCCCGACCTCGACCCGGGCCCCAACCGGCACCTCGGCCGGAAGGTGGGCGTAGGCGATGCTGGCGCCGACCCGATGGCCCTGGCCGCCGGAGGTCACCCGGCCGCGCGGCATGCCGCCGACCCGCACCGGCTCGTTGCCCAGACAGACGGCCCGCAGATCGTCGAGAACCAGACACCGCAACCGGTAGGCCGGGCCGCCGGCCTCGCGCTGGGCCAGCAGCGCCTCACGGCCGATGAAGCCGCCCGGTTTGTCGATCCGCACCGCGAAGCTCAGCCCCACCTCGTCGGGGGTCGTCACCGGAGTGATGTCGGCCCCCCACACGCGATAGCCCTTCTCCAGCCGCAGGCTGTCGATCGCTCGGTAGCCGCCCGCGCGCAGTCCGTGCTCGCGTCCGGCCGCCCACACCGTGTCCCAGAGCGTCCGGCCAAACTCGGGCGAGCAGTACAGCTCCCAGCCGAGTTCGCCGACGAAGGTGATGCGCTGGGCGAACACGGGAACTGCACCGACGGTGATCGCTCGCGCGCGCAGAAAGGGAAACGCGGCGTCTGAGAGGTCATCGTCGGTCAGCGGCGCAAGGATGTCCCGGGCGGCCGGTCCCCACAGGCAGAAGCAGGCGTGGGCGGCGGTCACGTCGTGCGCGCTCACCGAGCCGTCGCTGGGCAGATGGCGGCGAATCCACGCCAGGTCCCGGGTGCCGAAGGCGGTGCCGGTGACCAGCCGAAAGCGGTCTGAGGCCAGGCGGGTGACGGTCAGGTCGGCCTCGATCCCCCCGCGGGGGTTGAGCAACTGTGTGTAGACGGCGGTCCCGGGCGGACGGTCGATCTCGTTGGCGCATAGCCGGCCGAGCGCGGCTGCGGCACCCGGGCCGTGCACCTCGAGCTTGGCGAACGAGCTCTGATCAAACAGCGCGGCGGTGTCGCGGGCGGCCAGGGCCTCGGCCGCGATCGCTGGAGACCAGAAGCGACCCGCCCAGCCCTCCGGCCGCAGGGACTCGTCGCCCGCGGGCGCGTTGAGCTCGAACCAGTTGGCCCGCTCCCAGCCGCTCTTCTCCCCGAATGACGCCCCCAGGTCGCGCAGGCGACCATAGGCGGGAGAGACGCGCAACGGACGGCCCGCCTCGCGCTCCTCGTGGGGATAGACGATGTCGTAGTACCGCGAGTAGGCATCCAGCGCCTTGGCCCGCGCGTAGGGGCGGCTACGCAGGTGGCGACCAAAGCGCCGCACGTCCATCGCTGCGAGGTCCCATTCGGGCTGGCCGTCGGCGATCCACTCGGCCATCACCTTGCCAACCCCGCCCGCGCCGGCCAGCCCGTGCACGCAGAAGCCGGCCGCGACCCAGAATCCGCCGACGTCGGTCTCCCCGAGGATGAACTCACCGTCGGGCGTGAACGCCTCAGGCCCGTTGACGACCTTGGCCAGCACGGCATCACGGAGCGCGGGGACGCGCTGCTGAGCCCCCGCCCACGACTCGGCAAACCGCCCCGGGTCGGCCTCGAACAGGGTGCGGGGCTCGGCCAGCGGCACCGTCACGTCCCAGGTGACCGGATCACGGACATAGCCGCCGACCAGCAGCCCCCCGGCCTCGGGCCGGAAGTAGACGATGTGGTCGGGGTCACGGACGGTCGGAACCTCCCCCACCGGCGGGTCCAGCGGCTCGGTGACAACGTACTGATGACGCATGGGGACGATCGGCACCGACGTCCCGGCCATCCGCGCGACCACACCCGCGGCTGCTCCGGCGGCGTCGACGACGGTCCCGGCGGCGATCGTCCCGCGGTCGGTGTGGACGGCCGTGACGCGCCCGGAAATGACCTCCAAGCCGGTTACCCGGGTATGGGGATGAAAGGCCACGCCGTTGGCTCGCGCGCCGGCCGCCAGCGCCTCGGTGAGCAGCGCCGGATCCAAGTAGCCGTCGGCGGGCAGCCACGCGGCCGCGAGCACGTCATCGACGGCGAGCAGCGGCAGGCGCTCCTGGGCCTGTGCAGGAGTCACGACGTCCATCTGCAGGCCGAAGGTCGTGGCCGACCCCGCCAGGCGGTCGAGCTCCTGGACGCGCTCGGGTGTGCAGGCGACCCGCAGGCTGCCCACGCCCCGCCAGCCGGGATCCCGGCCGGTCTGCTCGCGCAGCTCGGCGTACAGCTCG
>JALYZB010000010.1 GCA_030945945.1 Actinomycetota bacterium
CGTGGCTGGAGGCGTCATGGCTCAGCTGCCGCGATAGGTCGAGAACGCGAACGGGCTGAGCAGCAGCGGCACATGGTGATGGGCGGCGGGGTCGACCACCCTGAAGGTGACGGTCACCTCCGGATAGAACGCGGCGACACCGGCGGCGTCGAAGTAGCCGCCGGTGTCGAAGTGGATGCGGTGGATCCCCGCTCCCGGGTCTCCGAGCGCCCCGATCCGCCCGTCGGCGTCGGTGTCGCCTTGTGCGGCGGTGCGCCACTCGCCGTCGACCCGTTCGTCCAGGCGGACGACGACGCCCTCGGCCGGCCGCCCGGTCGTGGCGTCGAGCACATGCGTCGATAGGCTCATCGCGGCTGCACCAGCAGCTTGCCCAATCGCAGCCGGTTGATCTTGGCCAGCTCGCCGAGCACGACGCCGCGCTCGATCTCCGGGTCGTTGTCGAGCCGGGCCCGGCAGACGGCGAGCAGCTCGGCGGCGCCGCGGCCGGAGGCGCACACGAGGTAGACGTGGCCGAACCGCCGCTCGTAGGCGGCGTTGGCGGCGGCGAGCTTGCCGAGCAGGTCCGCGCCGGCGGTCGCGACACTTGCCTGCTCGCCCCGCGACCAGGCGGTGGAATGCCCGTCACCGCCGGGCACCGGAGCGGCGTCGCCGATGCGCGGGTGGCCGGCGAGCGCCTGCGCGAGCCCCCCGGCGTCCAACTCGGCGGTCGCGCGGTCCGAGGCCGCGTACAGCGCGGCCCCAGATCGGTACGGGCGTCCCGCGGCCATTTGCTCCACCCACGCCTCCGCCGCACAGCAACTGTGCAACCGGACGCGCAGCTCGTCGTCGGGCACGGCGTCGAAGGCGGTCAGCCCGCCCGCGGCCTGACCTTCACCGGGTGCTGAGCCCGTGTCCACCGTCAGTGGGCGCCGGATTCAGCGGGCGGTGTGGACACGACGGCTCCCTCGTCGACCGCGAGCTGCACCGCGCTCTCGCCCTGCGCACCCCAGTGGTTGAACACGAGATTGAGGATGAACACCGCGATCACCGTGGCGGTGATGCTCGATCCGAAGATCACCTGGAAGTTCTTCGGAAACTTGTTGTAGAAGCTTGGGTCGAACGCGGGCAGCAATCCGACCGCGAGCGAGATCGCGACGATCAGCAGGTTGTGGTTGTTGCGGAAGTTGACCTTGTGCAGCGTCTGGATCCCGACCGCGGTCACCATCGAGAACATGATCGTGGCGGCGCCACCGATCACCGGGCCGGGCAGGTCGGCGACGATCTGTCCCACCTTCGGGATCAGACCCATCATCAGCAGCAATGCGCCGCAGGTGGTCACCACCCAGCGACTGCGGATCCCGGTGAGGCCGACGAGGCCAACGTTCTCCGCAAACGCGGTGTCAGGGAAGGAGTTGGTGAACGACGCGATGACCGCCGAAAGTGCGTCGGTCGCCAGCCCGCGAGCCAGGTCGTTGGGCGTCACCTCCTTCTCCACCAGCTCGCCCACCGCGAGAAAGTCCGCGGTGGACTCCGTAAACGTGACCATCATCACGATGCACATCGTGATGATCGGCGCGGCCGCAAACTTCGGGTTGCCGAAGCGAAAGATGTGAGGCCCGCCGAACCAAGCGGCGGCGCCGACGTTGCCGAAGTGGGCCTGGTCGATGAGCGCCGCCACGATCGTGCCGATCACAATGCTGACCAACACCGCGATCTGCGAGATGAAGCCGCGGAACAGGCGACTCATCAGGATGATCGTCAGGACGACGATGCCGGCGAGCACGACGTGCGAGACCTCGGCGACGTTTGCCCCCTTGACCACCGTGGGGGCGATCAGCGAGATGTCCGCGCCGCCCAGCGACAGGCCGATGATGCAGATGACGGTGCCGGCAACCAGCGGCGGGAAGAACCGGACGACCATCGAGAAGGGTTTGGCGAGGATCAACCCGAGCACGCCGGAGACCATGATCGCGCCGTAGACGTAGGGCAGTCCCTTCACCCCGCCGTATTGGGTCGCGATGATGATCATCGGGTTCAGGACGGTGAAGGTCGCGCCCGCAACCACCGGCAGCCTGACGCCGAACAGCTTCCCGATGCCCGCCGACTGAATCATCGTCGCGATCCCTGAGACGAGCAGGTCGGCACTGACCAGGGTCGCGATCTGGCCCGAGTTCAGCCCGATCGCCGGTCCGACGATCAGCGGGACCGCAACCGCCCCCGCATACATGATGAACAGGTGCTGCAGTCCGAAGACGAGCAGTTTGTGCAGCGGGGGAACGCGGTCCACCGGATGCGGACCGCCCCCCGGCTCGCCCGCCGCCCCTGTGAGCGCCTCTTGTGACGACATGATTCTCCCCTCTCCGTCCACGATGGTCGGTGACCCAGGAAACGATCAAGGTGTCCTAGGACTTCCGTCTAGCGGATTTCTATTTCCGCTTGGCAGATACGGTATTCGGACCGCATGCCGCTGTCAAGCGGCAGTTGTTCGGCGCACGGTCGGCGAGGCATTCGACGTCTCGGACGTGCGCGATCGCGCCGGCCTGCGCACGAAGCCACCCGCCCCGCGGGTAGCGGATTACGCGCGCTGCCGGCTTGCAGGTCCGGCGCGCCGGTCAGGCGGCGCGCGTGGTCTGCCGCGCGCTCGCGGGCGCCGGAGCGGCGAGCTCGGCGCCGATCTTCCCAGCGGCCGTGAAGAGGATCGGCGCGGCCTTGTCGATCGTGTCGTCGGACATCCGCGTCAACGGACCGGACATCGACATCGCCACGGGCCGGGGAGCATCTGGCACGGCGATCGCGACGCAGCGCACGCCGAGCTCCTGCTCGCCGTCGTCCAGCGCGTATCCCCGCTCGCGCACCCGTTCCAGGTCGGCGAACAGCAGCTTGGGGGTGGTGAGCGTGTGCTCGGTGCGTCGCGGCATTCCGGTGCGCTTGAGCAGCTCCCGCACCTCGTCCTCGGGCTTGGTGGCGAGGATCGCCTTGCCGACCGCGGTCGCGTGCGGCTTGACCCGGCGGCCAACCTCGGTGAACATCCGCATGAAGTTCTGCGAGGGCTGCACTTGGGCCACGTAGACGATCTCCTCGCCGTCGAGCACGGCGAGGTTGACCGACTCGCCGAGCGCGTCGACGACGTCGGACATGTACGG
>JALYZB010000031.1 GCA_030945945.1 Actinomycetota bacterium
TTCAGGAGCTTCGCTCATCCCAAGCTCGTTGCCCGTTCCACCTGCAGTGGCTGAGCCGTTCGCCGGTTGTGGCGCTCGGCTGACCCTTACTGGCTGGCGGCAGTTGGCGTGTTGAAGTCGCCAGCGCCGGCGCTTGCTCTGGGCTGGGGCCTGGGCGGCACGTATGAGCTGGGGTTGATGTGTGTGGGGGCGGTGGTGCTGGTTGGTGCGGTGGCAATGTCGCATCAGCACGAGCGGGCGTTTTCGGCGTCGGTGATCTACCTGACGTGTGGCGCGCTGGGCGCAGTGGGCCTGTCGGCGCTGGGTGTGCGCCCGTTGAGTCCGGAGGGCAATCATGTGCTGTTGCAGCGTCTGACCGAGCTGGCGCTGGTGGTGGCGGTGTTCTCCGCTGGGCTGACGATCGAGCGGCACGTCGGAAGGCGGTCGTGGGTTTCGATCGCGACCCTGTTGGTGGTGGTGATGCCGCTGAGCATCCTGGCGATCGCGGGGTTCGGGGTGTGGGTGATGGGACTCCCGTTCGGCGCCGCACTGCTGCTCGGCGCCGTTCTCGCGCCCACCGACCCGGTGCTCGCCGGTGACGTTGGACTGTCACCGCCGGGCGGAGAGGTCTACGGCGAGCCGCGGCTGTCATTGCACACCGAAGCGGGCTTCAACGATGGGCTCGCCTCGCCGTTCGTGGTGCTCGCCCTGTTCGTCGCCGAACGCGGCGGCAGCGCCTGGCTGGGCCAGTGGGCGCTCGCCGATCTGTTGTATGGAGCCGGGTTCGCGCTCCTTCTCGGGGCGGCCGCGGGTATCGGCGCCGCGTACACGTTCACCCGAGCCCGGAACCGCGGGTTGATTTCTCGCGATCTTGATGGGTTCGTCGCGATCGGCTTCGCGTTGCTGCTCTATGGCATCACTCAGGCCCTCGGCGCGTACGGGCTGCTCGCTGTGTTCGCCGCAGGATTCACGTTTCGTCGGTATGAGTACGAGCACGAGATCCATCCCACCGTGCATCGGGGAACCGACGCCGCGGGCAAGATCCTCGAGCTGCTCGTGCTGCTGATGCTCGGCTCGATGCTCACGATCAGCGGCCTGCGCGCCCCGGGCATCAGCGGCTGGCTACTGGCCCCGCTACTGCTGCTGGTCATCCGCCCGGTGCTGGTGCTCGCCACCACAAATCCACGGCTCATGAGCGTACGATCACGAGTCTTCCTGGGGTTCTTCGGCGTCCGCGGCGTTGCGGCCATCTTCTATGCCACCACCGTCGTCGACGCCCACGCCCTGCCCGCCAGCGAGCAGCACGTCGTGGTGTGGACGACCATCGCCTGCGTGATCACCTCGATCGTCGTGCACGGCCTCAGCGCCACCCCACTCACCGACAAGCTGCTGAGCCCCGATGCTTCCGAGCCATAGGGGTCGACCCTCCCCGGGGATCGGTGATGGGCAGAGCTCAGCCGGGCAGAACCGAGATCGGCTCATGCTGGTGAGCCGGAGCTGAGCCAGTGGGCGCGAGCAGGATCACGCTCTCCCCAGCGCTGACGACGGTGTCGCATCGAGTGCCACGAATTCGCGCTCTGCAGTGATCGCGACCACCAGGCAGCCCGGTGGCCAGGCGATCTCATCGACCCGCCGCCCGACCGCCGCCGAGCCGGGCGCGATGGCGAGCTCGACGATCTCATAACCGGTTAGCGGAGTGCTGGGCTGGTGCGCGGCCCGGGCTGGATCATCGGCGCCGAAGTCCGCGGCGACCGCACCCTCCTCGAACGCATCCTCAGATGACCGCACGGTCTGGCTCAAGGCCTCGAGCACGTTCTGCCGGGTAAGCCAGCCCTGCAGGTGATCGCGGTCAGCCGAGACCACCGGCAGGCCGGCCCGGCCGTAGACGGCGAGCTGGCGCAGCGCCTGCTCAAGGGTCTCATCGCCGAACAGCTCCTGGGGCTGGCGGGTATCGATCACGGTTCCCGCCAGCCTCTCCCATTCTCCGCCGGTCACCTCCCGCGGCTCCTGGTCTGCATTGAGCCGGCGGTGGCAGCGAAGCGCGTGACGGGCTGCATGGCGTCGGCGACGGTCAGCGTCTGCAGCACGTTGGTCGTCTTGGGGCGTTCGATATCGATCCAGCTTGGTGGTGTACACGCTGCCGTAGGAGATGTACTTGGAGACCGCCGCGGCGATCCCGCAGGTGAGCATGATCGGCACGGTGAGGGCGAAGTTCGCCGTCATCTCAACGACACTCGCGACCGCGGTCAGCGGGGCCTGGGCGGCAGCCGCGAACACCCCACCCATCGCCACCACGCCATACAGCGCCGGCGGGCCGACCGCGGCCCCGAACAGGCCGTAGACCAGGGTGCCGAACGCCATGCCGGCCATCGCGCCGATAAACAGCGAGGGCGCGAACACGCCTCCGGATCCGCCGATCGACAGGGTGAGGCTGGTGGCCAGCACCTTGCTAACCAGGAAGAGAAGGATCAGACCGACGACGACATGTCCGCTGATGACGGAGTTCATCACCGGATAGCCGACGCCATACATCTGGGGCACGGCCAGCAGCAACGCTCCGAGGGCGACGCCACCGACTGCCGGTCGCGCCCACTCGGGACGGCCCGTCCACAGCTCGTCGACGAAGTCCTCGAGCCAATACAGAAAGCTCTTGAAGCCGATGCCGATCAGTCCCGCGGCGACCGCGAGCACCGCCACCAGCAGATAGGTCACGTCATTGGTCACCGACAGGCCGTGCGGGATCATGCTGAAGAACGGTGCCGACCCGAAGATCGCGCGGCTGATGACATCGCCGGTGACCGCCGCGAGACTGGTCGCCACCAGCGCATCGAGCGAGAACTCGAGCAACACGATCTCAAAACCGAAGAACAACCCCGTCAGCGGAGCGTTGAACGTAGCCGCGATCCCCCCGGCGGCCCCGCACGCGACGATGATCCGCAGCCGGCTCTCAGACATGCGCACAAGCTGACCAAGCGTCGAGGCCAGCGCCGAGCCGATCTGAACGATCGGGCCCTCACGTCCGACCGACCCACCAACCCCGATTGTGATCGCCGACGCCACCGCCTTGACGACCGTCACCGGCGGCCGAATCCGACCACCATTCTCGGCGACCGCGAGCATAACCTCGGGGACACCATGTCCGCGCGCCTCCCGCGCGAACCGATAGATCAGCGGGCCGTAGATCAGACCGCCAAGGACCGGCACCACGAGGACAAACCAGATCCCCAGCCCCGGCAGATGCGCGCTCGCGGCGTGACCCTGCTGACCGAACTGGTCATATCCGGTCACCAACCACGTCGCTCCGAACACCATCTCGCGAAACAGCGCGGCGCCGAGACCGGCGCCCGCCCCGACGACCAGCGACATCACCACCATCCCGAGCCGATTGCCTCCCAGCCACGTCGAGACCACTCGCACCAGCGAGCGAACCTGACTGGACCCCGCGGCGACGGCCCGTGACGAACAACGGAACGAAAAGTGCCGCTAAGTAAGCGATCGCGTGCTGGAAATCCGCCGGTCGTGTGGATGAACAGGCTGATCGCCTGATCGGCGCCGCGCCCTTGTGGCGCTTCACGGGGCGAGGTTGCAGTCGGCTATTGGGATGCCTTGCGTCGTGCCCATGCCTGCTCGTAGCCGTCGGTGCGACGCGGCTGCTTGTCTTTGCCTCGCTTCGAAGCGGCACCGCCGATCGGCTTGCCCTCAGCTCTACGGCGCGCCAGGCCGGCGCGGATCCGTTCGGAGCGGCGCACGGACTCCTGGGTGGCGACCCATGCAGCGACGGCGGCCAGCAGCTCGCTCGTCGCGTCGGAGCCGTTGAGCCACGGCTCTTGATGGCTGACCAGCGAGACGTTGCGCTCGCGCAACTCGCGGATCAACCGCAGCAGCTCCTCGATCCCCTGCCGGCACAGTCGGTCCACGGCCCAGACGACGAGCACGGAGAACTCGCCGCGGTGCGCATCGTCGAGCATTCGCTGTAGCGCCTGGCGGTGCTCGCCCTTGTAGGCGGAGGCGTCCGCGATCTCATAGCGCCGTGCGATCTCCCAGCCTCGGTGCTCGCAGAGGCGTTCGAGGTCGGGGATTTGGTTGTCCTCGTGCTGGCGATCGGTGGACACTCGGACCCAGATCGCTACCTTCGTGCTCATCGAACTGGACTTTTAGTCCAGTTCGCGTCGAAAATGAAGGCGCACCGTCCTGCGAATACGGGGGATTCAGCCCGTCGGAATCGACCTAGTCCAATTCATTCGCAGATCGGAGCTCTGAGCTGAGACGACTGCTTGTGTCCGACAGCAGCAGTCTGAGGGCCGTGTGCCTGGTGGCCGCTTCAGCGGCATTGCGGTGGTCTCGACGGCCGAGCGGACGTAACTGCTCCGGACAACCGCTCGGCGGTATGAGGCTCGCTCGCTAACGG
>JALYZB010000064.1 GCA_030945945.1 Actinomycetota bacterium
CGATCTTTCATGACCTCGCCCAGGCCCGGAGCCGATACGGGCGCCAGGCCGAAACGGTGGTCAACAGCCATCGCGCGCGGATGCTCCTGCCCGGTGTCGCCGATCTCGACACGCTGCGCTACTTCTCAGATCTCGTCGGCGAGGAGGAGGTCCGCGACACCTCGCGGACGACGGGCGCAGGATCGGGCGGCGGAACGCGGACGAGCTCGCGGCGGCGTCGTCCGCTGCTCGCCGCCGAGGCGCTGCGCCAGCTCCCGGACCGGCACGCGCTGCTGCTCTACGGGCGCCTGCCACCAGCGGAGATCGCCCTGCGGATGTGGTTCACCGACCGGCGGCTGCGAGGATTGGCGGCGCCGTGAGCCGGCCGGGAGTGCCGCCACCCGACGACCCAGGTCCCTGGGACGAGGACGACGACCTGGGCGGGAACTCCGGTGAGGAGGGCGAGCGGCGCGAGGACGCCACCCGATGGCCGATGACCTGGCGCGGACTGTACCCGCGCGAGCGCTGGGTGTGGTTTCAGAGCCTGTGGAACGAAGTCTGCGCGCTGCGCGAGCGCTATCACCTGGCGATCCGGTCGGGCTGGTGGGAGGACGACGTCCAGCTCGAGACCCTCGCTGCGCTGGCCGCCTGGGTCGACCGCTATGACAGTGGCGAATGGGATGACCCGCCGGGCAAGCTCGCGCTCCTGTTCGACCTCGAGCGGATCGCCGGCATGCTGCGCGACGGGCTGGAACCGTTTGACCCCCGGCGTGACCATCCCACGTTCCTCAGCCACATCATCGGTCTGGGCTGCCAGCCCCCGTCACAATGAGCCCGTGGCCGAGAGCTTCCCCCTCGGGGCCGCGGTCACCGTGGCCCAGCTGGACAACGACCCGCATGCCGCGCTGGCGCAGCTGCGGGAACACGAGCCGGTCTCGTGGTTGCCGGCGCTCGACGGCTGGCTGGTCACCCGCCATGGCCTCGTCGTCGCCGCCCTGCGCGACCCAATCGCGTTCACCGTCGACGACCCACGCTTCACCACCAGCCGCGTCGTCGGCCCGAGCATGCTCAGCCTCGACGGTCCCGAGCACGCGCGCCACCGGTCGCCGTTCGTGGGACCGTTCCGGCCCCGGGAGGTGGGCGAGCGCTTCGTGACCTCGGTGACCAAGGAGGCGGCGCGGCTGGTCGGCCAGCTGGTCCGACGCGACGGCGGCGAGCTGCGGCGTGGCTTTGCCGGACCCTTGTCGGCGACGACGGTCGCGCGGGCGCTCGGCCTGCGCGGCGACGAGACCCCGACCCTGCTGGGCTGGTATGACGCGATCGTCGGCTCGGTCAACGGGATGAGCGCCGGAGATCCGCCCACGCACGCCGGCGCGAAGGCCTACGCGGCGCTGGCCGCCCGGCTGACCGAGACGATCGCCGCCGACAGCGCCAGCGTCTCCCTGCTCGCCGCCGCGGCGGCCGACTCGGGGCTGACCACCGCACAGCTGTGCGCCAACGCGGCGATCCTGCTGTTCGGCGGGATCGAGACGACCGAGGGCATGATCGCCAACGCGCTCGCGATGCTGCTGGCGCGGCCTGATGGCCTTGCTCGTGCCCGGGCCGATCCCGCCGCGCTGGAGGCGGCGATCGAGGAGTCGCTGCGCCTGGAGCCGGCCTCGGCGGCCCTGGACCGCTACGCGGCCGCCGACACCCAGCTCGGCGGTGTGACAATCGCGCGCGGAGAGCTCGTGCGCCTGTCACTCAGCGCGGCCAATCGCGACCCCGCGGTGTTCGCCGACCCCGACGCCTACGATCTCTCGCGCACGGTCCGGGGCCACCTCGCCTTCGCGCAGGGGCCGCATGTCTGCGTCGGCGTGCATCTCGCGCGACTGGAGGCGCGGGTCGGGCTCGGCGTATTGCTGACCCAGCTCCCCCGCCTCCGGCTCGATCCCAGCGGCGAGCACGCGATCAGCGGGCTTGTGTTCCGCAAGCCGGCCCGGCTCGACTGTCTGTGGACGTAGATTCCCGCCTATGCACCGCATACGTTCTACCCAGGTACAACTTCACGGTCTGAGCCGGTCGGCTTTACTGGGCGCCGCCCCCCGACCCCAGGAGAAACCATGAAGCTCAGCGCGCGCAACCAGCTCACCGGCACCGTCACCGAGATCACCCACGGCGAGGCGATCGCCAATGTCGTGCTCGACGTCTCGGGCCAGCGCTTTGTCGCCTCGATCACCGTCGAAGCGGTCAAGGAGCTCGGCCTGGAAGCCGGCCGCCAGGCGACCGTGATCGTCAAGGCCTCCGACGTGATGCTTGCCATCGACTGACCGGCGAGAGCCACAGCGCGACCGGATCATTGCTCCGGCGCCAATGCGGCGGCGGCTAGTGTCCCGACCCCAGGCTTGCCCGGCTCGATCCGGGCCGACCGAGACGAGGAGACCGCGGGATGCCGCTGAGCGCACGAACCCAGGACCGCCGCCACAACCGGCCGCTGGTGCTGCCCACCCATCACGACGGTGGCGAGCTGCCGATCGACCGGATCGCCATGATGGGCGTCGGCGCCGAGGCCGCCTACGAGGCGATCCGCAGCCAGCTGCTGCTCGACGGCCAGGCGCGACTGAACCTCGCGACCTTCGTGACCACGTGGATGCCGTCCACTGGCGCCCGGCTGATGGCCGAGACCGCCGACAAGAACATGATCGATAAGGACGAGTACCCACAGACCGCGGAGATCGAGGCGCGCTGCGTCAACATGCTCGCCGACCTGTGGGGCTCCGCCGAGCACGAGAACGCGACCGGCTGCTCGACGACGGGCTCCAGCGAGGCGGCGATGCTCGCCGGGATGGCGTTGAAGTGGCGCTGGCGGGCACGGCGCGAGCAGGCCGGCAAGCCCGCCGACCGACCCAATCTGGTGATGGGCGCAAACGTCCAGGTCTGCTGGGAGAAGTTCTGCCGCTACTGGGAGGTCGAGCCCCGGCTGGTGCCGATGGAGGGCGATACCTACCACCTGACCGCCGAACGAGCCGTGGCGGACTGTGACGAGAACACGATCGGGGTGGTCGCGATCCTCGGATCGACGTTTGACGGCAGCTACGAGCCGGTGCACAAGATCGCCGCCGCGCTGGACACGCTGCAATCCGAGCGGGGGATCGACGTCCCGCTGCATGTGGACGCGGCCTCGGGCGGATTCGTCGCCCCGTTCCTGGCCCCGGAGCTCGAGTGGGATTTCCGCCTGGAGCGGGTGCAGTCGATCAACGCCTCAGGGCACAAGTACGGCCTCGTCTTCCCCGGGGTCGGCTGGGCGGTGTGGCGCGACCGGGCCGCCCTGCCGGGTGAGCTCGTGTTCGACGTCAACTACCTCGGCGGCAACATGCCGACCTTCTCGCTGAACTTCTCGCGGCCGGGCAGTGAGGTGATCGCGCAGTACTTCATGCTCATGAGCCTCGGGCGCGACGGCTTCACGACCGTGATGCGCGACCTGCAGCAGATCGCCCAACACATCTCCGCCGGGGTGGCGGATCTCGGGACCTACCGTCTGCTCTCCGACGGGGGTGAGCTGCCGGTGTTCGCGTTCGCGCTCGCGCCCGAGATCGTCAAGTACACGGTATTCGACGTCTCAGACCGCCTGCGCCAACATGGCTGGCTGGTGCCGGCCTACAGCTTCCCGGCCAACCGCCAGGACCTCAGCGTGCTGCGGATCGTCGTGCGCCACGGCATGTCCCTGGAGATGGCCGACCTGCTTCTGGAGCACCTGCGCGAGGTCACCGCTGAGCTCGAGGCGCTGGACGGTCCGCTGCCCCGGTCCGGCAACCCGCCCAGGGCGGCTTTCGCGCACTGACCAGCGTCGGGCCCGAGCCCCAGCGGGCTCAGAGCTCGGCGGCCAGCCGCCGACCCGCGGCCCGCAGCGCAGGCAGGCTACCGGCCTCGCGGATCGTCTGCAGGTCGAGGATCCGCACCCCGAAGCTGTCGAGTTCGTGCGCGCCGACAATCGCATGACAGGGCACCCCCGCCTGGCGGGCTCGGGTGGCGACCTCTGAGACGATCTTGCCGGTCAGGCTCTGTGCATCCAGGCGCCCCTCCCCGGTGACGACCGCGCGAGCGGCGCGCATGCGAGCGTCGAAGCCAACCGCGTCGAGCACGAAGGCCGCGCCGGGGACCAGGCGGGCGCCCAGGACCGACCACAGGCCGCCCGAGAGACCACCGGCCGCACCGGTCATCGGCCTCCCGCGGGGATCGGAAGCCCAGCGACGCCCGAGCGCATGCAGGCGTGCGGTCAGCCGCCGGACCTGGTCAGGGTCGGCGCCCTTCTGAGGGGCGAACACGCGGGCGGCGTCCTCAAACGGGGTCCGCACGTCGCAGAGCACGACCAGTTCGGCCCCCCGCAGGCCGCCGGCCTGCTGGATCGCCGCGATCGCACCGGTGCCGCCGTCGGTCGTCGCGCTGCCCCCGAGCCCCAGGTAGATCGTCCGCGCGCCGGCCGCGACCGCGGCGACGATCAGCTCCCCGGTCCCGGCCGTGCTGGCCGCCAGCGGATCGCGCTCGGATGCACCGACGCGGTCAAGACCACTGGCCGCCGCCGTCTCGATTACCGCCGTGCCCTCACCGAGCGCGAGCGCTGCCGTGACCGGACGCCCGAGCGGATCACTGACCTGCAGCGCCCGCTCGCGAGCGCCCAGCGTGTCGGCTAGCGCGGCCAGCGTGCCCTCGCCCCCATCGGCGACCGGGCAGAGATCGACCTCGCGTCCGGCCGCCTGCAGCCCCGAGCCGACTGCGCGCGCGATCTGCGCGGCCGTGAACGTGCCCTTGAAGGAGTCCGGGGCCACGAGGATCGTGGTGGGCACAC
Organism: Actinomycetota bacterium; assembly: GCA_030945945.1. Next base: position 4,805 of record JALYZB010000064.1, read on the forward strand.
CGCGGATCGGGCTCACCGGCGCAGTATCCGTCATCCTCTGAGGCGATGGCGGAGCACGAGCTGATCCAGGCGGCGGGAATCGAGGTCCCGATCTCCAACCCGCAGAAGGTCTTCTTTCCCGAGCTCGGGGTGACCAAGCTCGACCTCGTGACCTACTACCTATCGGTCGCCGACGCGGCCGTGCGCCATCTGCGCGACCGCCCGACGGTGCTCAAGCGCTTCTCCCACGGTGCGGACCAGCAGCCGTTCTTTCAGAAGCGGATCCCCGACTCTGCGCCGGAATGGCTGCAGACCACCACCGTGCACTTCCCCAGCGGCCGATCCGCCCGTGAGCTTTTGCCCAATGACGCCGCCCACCTCGTGTGGGGGGTCAACCTGGGTGTCATCGACTGGAACCCGTGGCAGGTGCGCCTGCCCGATCTCGATCACCCCGACGAGCTGCGCGTGGACCTGGACCCCACCCCGGACGCCAGCTGGGACGACGTCCGGCAGGTCGCCCTGGTCGCCGGCGCGGTGCTGCGCGACCACGGCCTGACCGGCTACCCGAAGACGAGTGGCTCACGGGGCATCCACATCAACGTCCGGATCCTCCCCGAGCATGATTTCGTCACCGTCCGCCGGGCCGCGGTCGCGCTGGCGCGCGAGATCGAGCGCCGCGCGCCGGAGATCGCGTCGAGCAAGTGGTGGAAGGAGGAGCGCCACGGCGTATTCGTGGACTTCAACCAGAACCTGCGCGACCGAACGGTTGCCTCGGCCTATAGCGTGCGTCCGACCCCGGACGCGCGTGTCTCGACGCCGTTGGCCTGGGACGAGGTCGCCGCCGTCGAGCCCGCCGAGCTGCGGATCGACACGGTCCCCACGCGGCTGGCCGAGCAGGGGGACCCGAGCGCTGAGATCGACGCGAACGCCGGCTCTCTGGCCGCGCTGCTCGCGCTCGCCCAGCGCGACGAGGACGCCGGACTGTCCGACGCGCCCTGGCCGCCGCACTTCAAAAAGCAGCAGGGTGAGCCGGCGCGGGTAGCCCCCAGCCGGGCCAAGCGCCCGCCCGCCTGACGCGGTCTGCGGCCAGCGCGGGCGCGGGGGTGATCAGGACTGCATCTGGGACAGCGCACACTGGGCCGGCGGCTTGTCCTCGCGCCAGCGCAGGATCTTGGTGCCGTGACGGATGCGGCCGTCGCTGGCGTGATCGAAGGTGATCTCGACGACCAGCTCCGGGCGCAGCTCGATCCACTCGAGGTCCTTCTCGCTCTTCCAACGGCTGGGGTCGCCGTGGCCGCGGGTGCCGGTCTCATACGGCGCCAAGCGATCGACGAGAGCGCGCTTCTCGGCTGTCCGCAGGCCCGAGGAGTGCCCGACCACGTGCAGCTTTCCGTCGGGGTCATAGAGGCCGAGGATCAGCGAGCCGACCGTCCCCTCCTCCTGGCCGGGCCGGTAGCCGACCACCACCGCGTCGATCGTCCGCACCCGCTTGATCTTGACCATCCCGGCGCGCTTGCCCGGCCGGTAGGGGGCCTCACGGTCCTTGGCGACCACGCCCTCGCCGTGGGCGAACCACGGCTCGGTCTCGTTCGGGTCCAGGGTCACCGGGGTCAGCCCGATCCCGATCACGGTCAGCTCCTGGAGCCGCTCGCGACGCTGAGCGTAGGGCAGCGCGAGCAGGCTCTCGTCCTCGATCGCGAGCACGTCGAAGGCGACGTAGCGCGCCGGGGTCTGCTCGGCCAACATCGCGATCCGCGACGCGGCGGGATGGATGCGCTGCTGCAGGGCACCGAAGTCCTGCTGGCCGTCGGCGGCATCGATGATGATCTCGCCGTCGATCACGTAGCGCCCGACGGGGAAGCTCAGCTCCGGGAAATAGCGACCGAGCGGCTTGGACCCGCGTGACTGCAGGACCACGTCCCCGCCGTCGACGAAGGCCAGCGCCCGGAAGCCGTCGAACTTCGGCTCATAGCTCCACTGCTCGCCCTCGGGCAGCTCCTTGGCCGAGCGGGCGAGCTGGGGCTCGACGGGGGGGGTCAGGGGCAGGGCCACGAGGGCCTCGATCCTACCGCCGGCCCGGTGTGCCGGGGTCCGGTTTGACTTGGGAGACCGACTAGCATCGAGCCATGGGTCCAGGGACCGCCACCGTCGCCGAACAGGAGTACCTCGAGTCGCTGTTCTGGCTCTTCGAGGCCGGACTGCCGATGACCGGTGCCAACCTCGCCCGCGCCATGCAGCTCTCGGCACCGACCGTCCACGAGATGGTCGGGCGTCTGGAGCGCGACGGCTACGTTTCCCGCAACGCCGGGCGCGGGATCGAGTTCACCGACCAGGGCCGTGGCCAGGCCGAGCGGTTCGTCAGCCGCCATCGGATGATCGAGCGCTTCCTGACCGACGTCGTCGGCGTGCCCTGGGATGACGTTCACGAGGAGGCCGAGCAGCTCGAGCATGCGATGACTCCACGCTTTGAGGCCTACCTCCGCTCCGCGGTCGGGGATGCGACCACGTGCCCCCACGGCCACCCGATCCGCGTCGGCGAGCGCATCGACGGTGTGCCGCTGGCTGACTGCGTAATCGGCGCCACGATCAGCGTCCTGCGCCTGGAGAACGAGGCCGAGGATCTGCTGCACTACCTCAAGGCCGTCGGCGTGGAACCCGGAATGTCGGGAACGATCACCATCTCAGACGGCGAGCAGGTCCAGATCAGCACCGCCTCCGGGACCTCCACCCTGACGGCGAGCGTCGCCGAGACCGTCTCGGTGATCGCCGACCCCTCACCGCCCCCGCGCACGGCGCTGCCCGATCAGCTGGTGCTCGGCCGGGAGCGCTACGGGCGCTGAGCGAGCTGCGGGCTCACGCGGGCGCGGGCAGCGCCCGG
>JALYZB010000071.1 GCA_030945945.1 Actinomycetota bacterium
CGATCTCGTGGTCACCGGATCACCGCTGGCTGCTGGCCGTCGGTCCCTCAGCGGATCAGTGGCTGTTTGTCCGGGCGACCGGCGCCGCGCGCATCATCGCGGTGAGTCGGGTGGCCGGAGCGTTCGCTGCCGCAGGCCGCTCCCGCTCGGCTGCGGCCATGCCCGGCGCGTTCCCGCGCGTCGCCGGGTGGCAGGCACTCAACCCCCGCGCCGCAGGCTCCTGAACTGGGGCCGGGTCCGGGCAGTCTCCCCGGGGAAAGGTCGGGCGGCGATCGCGCTGATCACGTCGTCGTCAGTGAAGTTCAGGCCGTCGACCTGGACCTCGTAGCAGCCGGGCCGCCGCACCCACAGCGCGGACGGGAGCGTCCGGTATCCATCGAGCCCGGTGTTCGGCGTCGGCCCCGGCGGGATCAGCCACGGGGGCACGCGGTGGCAGCCCACCAGCCGACCCGATCCGGGCCGGTCCCGACCCGCGGCGCGGCCGACCGCCGTGAGCACCGGGACCATGGCGGTCAGCCGCCGGGAGGGCAGGAGCCGGCGGCGCCGGGTGCCGCGGCTGTGGACGTCGGACGCCGTCGCGAGCATCGCCTCCAGGCCGCTCGAGCCTGCATCGGCGAGCGTCGCCACTCGTTCGAGGTCCGGTCCTTGAGCAGCACCGGCTCGTACCTCAGGCGGCGTCGGGCGATCCTCCCCGGCCTCGTCGCCGGCTGGAGCCGCGCAGGTTGCGAACGATTCTGGTCACCCAGGGGGCGGCGCTGTTGCCCTGGCGTCGGTCGCTGCGGCTGGCGCATCACGGCGGCGAACGTCTCGGCGGCGACGTCGACGCTCGCCTCACGATCAGCGGTCTGCCGCATCAGGTCGGCCAGCACCCTAGGCAGGTGCCGCCGGTAAAGACGCCGAACGCCGTCTCGCGCCGGCTGCGATCGCCGCCAGCAGCTCGGCATCATCGCGCGGTGCACCCCTCCGGATTGGGCCATCACCACTACATAGCCGGCGGCGTCCGGTTGTGCCAGACCCGCCGGTCAGGCGCGGTCGTGGGTGACCGCCGCTGTCGCCGGCATCAGGGCGGCAAGCCGGACTCGCTCGCTCACGATCGCCGGGACTGTGGACCGGGGCAGCAGCGGCCCGCGGTAGAGCTCATGCGCGGCCTCAGGACGTCCCTCGTCCAGGCAGCGCCGGAGGTCAGCGAGATCGGAGCCGACCCCGTCCAGCCGGTAGGGCCGGGTCCGCAGCGCCTCGCCGAGGATCGCGCGCAGCCGGTGCAGCTCGGCGCGTACCGTCGTCTCGTGCCCGGGCTCTCCGTAGAGCAGTCCGGCCAGCGAGCGGGCGTCGATCCCGCCCGGGTGCAATTCGAGCAGCACGGCGAGTTCGCTGTGCCGGGCGGTGAGGCAGCGGCGGGTAACCGCGGTATGCAGCTCGACCCGGTCGTTACCGAGCAGCTCGAGGCGCAGCAACGGCGATCGCCGGGGGCCGGCCTGGGGCCCGAGCGGGCGGATCAGCGCTCCGTCGCCGAGCGGGTGCAGAGTGGCGCAGGTGCCGTCGGCCAGCCGCACCTCGCCGCCCTCCGCCGCGCTGTTGGCGCCGAGCTCGATCCGGCCGCCGGTCCACGCCGCGGGGGTGGCGGCCAGCACGCGGCCCGAGCGGCTGACCGCCGCGGCGGGGCCGCCGTGGCGCGCGGTGTGATCGGCGAACAGGCCGAGGATCCGGGCGTCGCGTTCGAGCATCTCGGTGCGCAGCTGCCCCTGCACGAGGCGAGCGGCGAGCTGAACGAGCGCCAAGTTGTGGGGATGGGCGGTCTCGTAGCGACCGGTCACGTCGATCGCGCCGAGCGTCGCACCGGTCTCGGGGTCGTGAACCGGTGCGCCCGAGCATTGCCAGCTGTGCACCGCGGAGCGGTAGTGCTCGGCAGAGAACACCTGCACGGCGGCGTCTGCGGCCAGCGCGGTGCCGACCCCGTTGGTCCCGGCCGCCGATTCGCTCCATCCGTGGCCGGCCAAAAGCGAATGCGCTCAGCGGCGCGAAGCACGTCCGGATGGCCGTCGGCCCACAACAGGCAGCCGTCGGCATCGGAAACGACGACGATGTGCTTGGCGTCGTAGAGCAGGTCGCCGAGGGAGTGCTGAAGGATCTCGGTCATCCGCGAGAGCGGGTGCTCGCGCCAGCGGTCCCGCGCTTCGGGGGCCTCGAGCAGGAGCGGCGCGCCGGGCTCACTCGGGTCCACGCCGGTCTGCGAGCAGCGCTCCCACGAGTCCGCGATCACGCCCCGGACGATCGACGGCACCCTCCCGCTGCGGATCGCGGTGTCGTGGGCACGGCTCAGCAGCCGCGCCCACGTGCGCGCGTCGACTCCGGCTTGAAGACCCACGATGCTGTCGCGCATCCCTCGCCGACGATGGTAAGGGTCCAGTGCTGGATTGAGCAAAACTGAAACCCAGTGATAAGAATTGAGGTTGTCCGGGCGCAGATATCCGCAAGAAACTCAGCCAAAGCTCTGAGATCCTCGATAGGTGTCTCGAATCGAACGCACGGCCAACCTGCTCGGTGTCGTCGTCCCCTTCGCCGGCGTGCTGGCCGCGATCGTGCTGCTCTGGAACCGGGCGGTGGATGGCACCGACCTGGCTCTGCTCGCCGTCACCTACCTGCTGACCGCGGTCGGAATCACGGTGGGCTTTCACCGGCTACTGACTCACCGCGCCTTTCAGACCCACGCCTGGCTGGAGCGCGTGTTCGCCGTGCTCGGCTCGCTGTCGGTTCAGGGCTCGGTGCTGGATTGGGTCGCCGATCACCGCACTCACCACGCCCACACCGACCGCGAGGGGGACCCTCACAGCCCGCATGTCGGGCATGGCAGCGGCCTGGCGGGGCTATGGCACGCGCACACCGGCTGGCTGCTCGAAACCCAGGGTCAGGCCGACTGGAAACGCTACGCGTCTGAGCTCTACGAGGATCCGGTGATGCGCTCGATCGGTCGCAGCTTTCCGCTGCTCGCTGCGCTCTCGCTGCTGGTGCCCACGCTGGCCGGGTTCGCCCTGCACGGGTTCACCGTCGGCGGCGCGCTGCGCGGCCTGGTCTGGGGGGGCCTGGTACGGATCTTCCTCGTTCACCACGTGACCTGGTCGGTGAACTCGATCTGCCACTTCTTCGGCTCGCGGCGCTTTGACGTCGACGACCACTCGACTAACGTCGGCTGGCTGGCGGTGCTGTCGCTGGGCGAGTCATGGCACCACAACCACCACGCCTTCCCGCGCTCGGCCTACCACGGCCTGCGGTGGTGGGAGATCGACCCGTCGGGGCTGATCATCAGCGGGCTGGAGCGCGTCGGCCTGGCCTGGAACGTGGTCCGCATCGCCCCCGAGCGCCAGCGCGCCCGGGCGGCGGTCACTGCGTCTGACTGAGGCCGGCGCGCGGCCGATCACGCCGGGCAATACGCCGCGCAGCGCGCGCAGCGCCCCGAGATGACCAGCTCGGCGCCGTCGGCGGTAAAGCCGGTGGCCCCGGCAGCGGCGAGCAGCCGGCCGGTGTCCAGATCCCCGGGTAGGTCATGCACCGCCCCGCAGCGGCGGCAGACCATGTGCTGGTGGGGCTCGGTCCCGCCGTCATAGAGCGCCGGTCCGGTGGCGGTGTCGATCCGGCGCACGAGGCCCAGCTCGACCAGCAGCTCGAGCGTGGCGTACACGGTCGGGATCGAGGTCCCGGGCAGCTGGGCACGGACCGATCGCCCGATCTCCTCCGCGGTGGCGTGATGATCGCGCAATCTCAGCTCGCGCAGGATCGCGTAGCGCTGGGGGGTGGCGCGCTGTCCGCGGGCGTGCAGCACGGCGGCGAACTCCTCGGGGCTGGGCAGGTTGTCCAGAGATGGGACGGTGGAAAGGGGGGTGGCCCGTGCCATAAGGGAGCCCTAATCCTAACACAGTTGCTATTGTGATCTGCACGATGGAAGGGCGATCAATTCCCAAGCCGCGCAATCCCGTCAAGGGCATCGACGAGCGGGCGTTTCTGCTGCAGTACGTGCAGCCGGGGCTCGTCGGCCTGATCGACGGAACCCTGTCGACGCTGGCTCCGATCTTCGCCGCCGCGCTGCTGTCCGGCTCGCATGCGGCCCTGTTCGTCGGCCTGGCCACGGCGGTGGGCGCGGGGATCAGCATGGGTTTCTCGGAGGCGTTGTCGGATGACGGCACCGAGACCGGCCGCGGCTCGGCGATCGCCCGAGGCGTGGTGACCGGCACGATGACGACGATCGGCGGCGTCTTTCACTCGCTGCCGTTCTTGATCAAGGACGTCAACACCGCGCTCGTCGTGGCCGGTGTTGTGGTCGCGATCGAACTGATCACGATCTCGCTGATCCGCAAGCGCTTCCTCCAGGTCTCGCTGCGGGTCAGCCTCCTGCAGGTCGCACTCGGTGGTGTGCTGATCGTCGCCGCCGGCGTCGGGCTCGGCAGCGCGTGACGCCGGCGACCCGCCGGCCACCCGCCCAAGCCCGTCAGATGCATCGTCGGGGACCCTAGGCTCCGCGGATGGAGCTCAACGGAGCACATACGGTCATCACCGGAGCGGGCAGCGGCATCGGCCGCGCCTGCGCGATCCGGTTTGCCTCGAAGGGCGCCCGCGTGGTCGTCGCCGACCTGGACCCCGGTTCGGCGCAGCGGGTGGCGCACGAGATCGGCGGCGCGCTCGCAGTGCAGGTCGACGTCAGCTCGCAGGCGGCGATCCTCGAGCTCGTGTCCCGCGCGCGAGAGGCCGGCGGCCCGATCGATCTGTTCTTCTCAAACGCCGGCGTGCCCGGTCCGTCCGGCGGCCCCGAGGCGCCCGACGACGAGCTGCAGAGCACCTGGGAGATCAACGTCATGGCCCACGTCTGGGCGGCTCGGGCGCTCCTGCCCGAGATGCGCGAGCGTCGGCGGGGCTACCTGCTCTCCACCGCCTCGGCGGCCGGGCTGCTGACCCAGATCTCCGCGCTCGGCTACTCGATGACCAAGCACGCGGCGGTGTCGGTCGCCGAATGGCTGGCGATCACCTACGCCGACGACGGGATCACCGTCTCCTGCCTCTGCCCCCAGGCAGTCCGCACGCCGATGCTCGAGCTCGCGCTCGAGGACCCGGTTGGCGCGGCGCCGCTGCTGTCCGGCGGCCTGCTCGAGCCCGAGGACGTGGCCGGGGTCGTCGTCGAGGCGATCGCAGACGAGCGATTCCTGATCCTGCCCCACGCCGACGTGGCTAAGCACCTCGCGCTCAAGGGCGCCCAGCCCGAGCGCTGGCTCAGTGGGATGCGGCGGCTGGTGCGCGAGGGACGCGCGGCGGCCGCCGACGCGCCTGACGCGTAGCTGCGCTGCGCCCAGTGCCGGTCGCCCTCGGGCGAGGAGATGGCGATGGCCCTCAGGGGTGAAGGATGTGGCGCAGCCGACGGGAGAAGGTGCCGAAGTCGTTGTGGTGCGGTGCGGCGAAGCCGGTGACGCCGAGCAGGGTGACGAAGATCCCCGCCAGCAGCGCCAGGACGGCAAGCACGACCGGCCAGCGGCGCTCAAGCCACGCCCGGCCGGCCGACAGGAGCCGGTAGGCGTCGGCCCCGGCGAAGGTGAGGATCGCGATCATCCCCAGCAGCGGGGTGATGAACAGGACGTTGAAGATGAGGATGAGAACGATCTGGTGCAGGACGGGCTGGCCGGAGGTGACGATCGCGGTGATCGCCGCGAAGTACGGGAACGCGGTGGGGAACTCGACGGCGGTGATCGTCGCGCCCAGCACCGCGCTCGAGCCTCCCCGACGTCGCGGTGCGGAGATCACATCACGGGTGCGCAGCCGGTCCCGGTAGCCCCACAGAAACGCGGCCGCAGTGAGCATCGCCACTCCGGCGACGATCTCCAGCACGTAGCTCAGGTGCCGGCCCGGATGGGGGATCAGAGCGAGCACGACCTGACCCGGGCCGAGCGCGACCGCCACGCCGCCGAGGAAGTAGACGACAAACACCCCGAGCGTGAATTCGATCATCCGGCGCCGCGCATGCTCGCCCGTGCCGAGGTACAGCGCGGGGGCGATCGTGGTGGGGTTCAGCGAGTCCGCGATCCCGATCGAAACCACGAGGCCGATTAACCTGAGCATGGGGGGGATTGTTCCCGTCTGCGCGAATCGATGCCCCGCACGCCGGGCCCGGGGTGGGGCGCTACACTCAGCGCCGGCGCCGGGCGGCGTTCGTTTTCGCGCCCGCGGCTCGGTCGCCGACTCGCCGATCACGACCTTTCTGGAAGCCCTATGGCCCGTGGAGACGTCCGGATCGCTGCCACCCTCGCCTGCGAGGAGTGCAAGCGCCGGAACTACCAGACGAATAAGAGCAAGCGGAACAATCCCGAGCGCCTGCAGCTGCGCAAGTACTGCCGCTGGTGCCGGAAGCACACCGCGCACCGCGAAACGCGCTGAGGCCACCCGAGCCGTCGTGGCCCGCAACCGCAAACGTTCCAAGGAGCGGCGCAGCAGTCGCCGTCCCGCCTCCGGTCCCGGCGCCCGTCCCGGTGTTGCCACCGCGCGTGGCCTGAGGGGCGATCCCACGCCGGAGGACCCCACCCAGACTCCTGACGCCATCGAGACCCCGGCTCCCCTCGATCACGCCACCCCCGACGCCGAGCTCGCCGAGGCTCAGCTCGCCCGCGGCCGCAACGCGGAGGCGGAGCCTGCGGATCGCCCATCCCGTCCCGGGGTCGAGGAGGGTGCGGTATACACCGACGAGGTGACCGAATCCGAGGCCGATGACGACGCCGATGCGGCGCTCGTCCCCGCGTCCGGCGGCGCCCCGGCCCCCCGGGGCCGGCCCATCCCGCGTCTCGTTACCTTTCTGCAGGGAAGCTGGCGCGAGCTGCAGCGGGTACAGTGGCCCGACCGTCGTCAGGTCATGCAGGCGACGGGAGTCGTGATCGGGTTCGTCGTCGTGGCTGGTCTGTACCTGGGCCTGGCCGACACGGTCGCCGCCAAGCTCGCCGACCTGATCCTGAAATAACCCCCCTCTGAGTTTCGAGAGACAACATGTTCCGTTGGTACGTCGTCAACACCTATTCCGGTCACGAGAACAAGGTCAAGCACAACCTTGAGCACCGCGTGGTCTCGCTCAATCAGAAGCGGGCCGTGCGGCAGATCGTGGTTCCCACCGAGTCCGTATCCGAGATGAAGGACAACCAGAAGATCACCGTCGAGAAGCGGACGATGCCCGGTTACGTGCTCGTCCAGATGGATCTCAACGAGGACTCCTGGTCCCTGGTCAAGGGCACGCCGGGGGTGACCGGCTTCGTCGGCGCCTCCAACGAGCCGGTCCCGCTCACTCAGGCCGAGGTCGATCGCCTGCTGCACCAGGAGCCGGCCGAGCGGCCGCGCAGCCGGGCTCAGTTCTCGATCGGCGAGTCGGTCAAGGTCGTCTCCGGCCCGCTGTCGGACTTCTCCGGCGAGATCTCCGAGGTCAACGAGGATGCGCAGCGCCTCAAAGTGCTCGTCTCGATCTTCGGACGCGAGACCCCGGTCGAGGTCGGCTTCGATCAGGTCAAGAAGCTCTAGCTGCGGCTAAGCTCAGCTTTCCCATGGCGAAAAAGGTCCTCACACAGATCAAGCTCCAGGCGGTCGGCGGCCAGGCCAGCCCGGCCCCGCCGGTTGGTCCTGCGCTGGGTCAGCACGGCGTCAACATCATGGAGTTTGTCAAGGCGTTCAACGCCCAGACCCAGGCTGACGCCGGCACGGTCATCCCGGTCGTGATCACGGTCTACGAGGACCGGTCGTTCACGTTCGTGACCAAGAGCCCGCCGGCGGCGGTGCTCATCAAGCAGGCCCTGTCGCTGGAGAAGGGCTCGGCCGAGCCCCACATCAACAAGGTGGCGAAGATCACCCATGATCAGCTGCGCGAGATCGCCGAGAAGAAGATGAAGGACCTCAACGCCAATGACGTCGAGGCGGCGACCAAGATCATCGCCGGCACTGCCCGTTCGATGGGCGTCGAGGTCGTCTGAATCTCATGAGCGCCCGGAGAAATTCCTGATGGCCAAGCACGGCAAGGCGTACCTTGACGCCAAGCAGCAGTTCGACCGCTCCCGCGAGTACGCGCCCGACGAGGCGATCGCGCTCGTCAAGGCACTGCGCGGCGCCAAGTTCAACCAGTCCGTCGAGGTGCACGTTCGGACCGGGCTCAACGTCCGCCACGCCGACGAGCAGCTGCGCGGCACGATTGCGCTGCCCAACGGCCTGGGCAAAGAGGTCAAGATCGCCGTCTTCGCCCAGGGCGACAAAGCGCGCGAGGCCGAGGAGGCCGGTGCCGATGTCGTGGGCGGCGAGGACCTCGCCAAGCGCATCCAGGACGGCTTCGATGACTTCGACGTCGCGATCGCAACTCCGGACATGATGCCGATCGTCGGCCGTCTCGGCCGGATCCTTGGGCCGTCGGGCAAGATGCCCAACCCGAAGGTCGGCACCGTGACGATGGACGTCACCTCGGCGGTCTCCGAGTCCAAGGCCGGCAAGATCGAGTACCGAACCGACCGCACCGCGATCGTCCATCTGGTGATCGGCAAGAGCGACTTCGAGGAGCAGATGCTGCTCGAGAACTACGCCGCCGTGATCGAGGAGCTGATCCGGGCCAAGCCGTCGGCGGCCAAGGGCCGCTACATCCGCTCGGTCACCCTCGCCACCACGATGGGCCCGGGCATCAAGGTCGACCCGTCGCGGACCCGCGACATCGCCGGGGAGCCCGCCGCCGCGTAGAATCGTCCCCTGTTCAAGAGAGACACGCCCCAGACCTCCGGCCGCCAGTGCGCATAAGCCCGGGACAGGTGAAGCCTCGAAGACCGTCTGGATCCTTGGGGATGAGACAGTGCTCGACGCCCGCCTTGTATGCGGGCGTTTCTCGTGAGAGAGAGACCAGAGCCTGATATGAACCGAGACCAGAAAACCGTCGTCGTCGACGAGATCGCCCAGCAAATCGGCGCCGCCGAGGCGATCTTCGCGGTCGACTACCGCGGCATCACGGTGACTCAGATCGCCGAGCTGCGCGTCAAGCTGCGCGACGCGGACGCCCGCTTTCGCGTGGTCAAGAACTCGCTGTCCGAGCGCGCCGCCGATCAGGCCGGCGCCTCCGACCTGAAGCCGATGCTCGTCGGCCCGACCGCGCTGGCGCTGGTCAACGGTGACGCCGCCGTGGCCGCCAAGGCGCTCAGCGACACGGCCCGCCAGCTGAACCTGCTCGAGTTCAAGGGCGGCCTGCTCAACGGCAGCCTGCTGACCGCCGATGACGTGCGCTCGATCGCCCGCCTGCCCTCCCGCCAGGTTCTCTACGCCCAGCTCGTCGGCACCGTCGCCGCGCCGATCAGCGGTCTGGCCCGCGGCCTGAACGCGCTGATTACCGGGATCGCGATTCAGCTGCAGGCGATCGCGGACCAGGGCCTCGTCTCCGGCGAGGCTCCCGCTCCGGTGGCTGAGCCCGAGCCCGAGGTTGCTACTGCCGAGGCGGCTGCTGCTGAGCCCGAGCCCGAGGTTGCTGCTGCCCAGCCTGAGGCTGCTGCGGCCGAGCCCGAGGCTGCTGCCGAGCCAGAGCCGGCTGCGGCCGAGCCCGAGGCGGCGGCAGAAACCGGAACCGATTCATCACCCAAAACTGAAACGGACGCCGCGTCGGACGCGGAACCGTCGTCCGACGAATAAGGAGGAAGCATGGCCACCAGTACTGAAGAGTGGATTGAAGAGCTCAAGACGATCTCCGTCCTCGAGTTGTCTGTGCGCATCAAGGCGCTCGAGGAGGCGTTCGGCGTCTCCGCGGCCCAGGTCGCTCAGGCGCCCGCTCCGGGTGCCGGCGCCGGTGACGGCGGTGCCGCCGCCGAGGAGGAGCAGTCGGCGTTCGACGTCGTCCTGACCGCGGCCGGTGACAAGAAGATCCAGGTCATCAAGGTCGTCCGCGCGGCCACGGGTCTTGGTCTCAAGGAGGCCAAGGCGCTCGTCGACGAGGCTCCGAAGCCCATCAAGGAGGGCCTCGAGAAGACTGAGGCCGACAAGCTCAAGGCTGACCTCGAGGAGGCCGGCGGGAGCGTCGAGCTCAAGTAGTCCGTCGCGGCCGTCAGCCGCATCTTCTCGTTCTCTGCGCCGCGCGCTCCGCACCTTCGGGTGAGGGGCGCGTTTCGCGTTAACCGCACCGACGCCCCGGCGGCCCGCGCAGCTGACCACGCGCGACGCACCCGCTGATCTGGGTGGCGCTCAGGCCCGGGGGCGAGCAGCTGGCGTCTGGATACCCGTCCGCGCCGACGCGAGGCGACCTGCGCAATTCGTTCGTCGGTCGTGCGTGTCACGAGCATTTCTTCCCACGCTCGGAGCCCCCGAACGCGGCGTGCTGGTTTTGTGGTCTGAGGCGATGCATAGCCAGCGCGATCCTCCGGAGTGAGCAAAGCGATGGAAGAAGTCCGCGCCGTGGCAGCGGTCATGCCTCCAGGGTCTGCGCGCGGAGCTCGTGCCAGCGGCTTGGTGCCAGCGGCTTTCGACCGGATCCGCTGACGCCGGCCAGCTCGGCGTCAGGTCTTCGCGACTTCTTCGGCGGCCCTGACGTTCATATTCGAGGGTGGCGCTGAGATGGTGCCATGACCATTTCAGCCCGACTCACCCCACCAGCGCTCAGCCGTTCGACACCCTCGACACCATCCACCCACGACCCGCGGTCCCGCCGCGACGCGCACGACCGCGGCCGGGGCTCCTGGGACCGGCCCGGCACCGAGCCTTCAGCAGTTGGCCAGCCGGACCACCTCGATCGCGTGACCACCGACCTTCCGACCGCCGCCCCGACGACCGAACCTGCGACCACGGTCAACGCGTTCGCGCTGCTCGACCACTGGACGCGGTCGCGCTCGGTCGCGCTCGCCGACGCACCGCCCGGTCGGTATCTGAGCGCGGAGGATGGAGAGGAGGTCGGCCTTGTCCCGCTCGACCAGCCGATCATCCGCATCGGTCGCGGCCTCGCCGCCGACGTACGGATCGAGGATCCGCAGGTCTCGCGCCGCCACGCGATCATCGCCCAGCGCGGCGACGGCGCCCGGGTGCTCGACGATCGCAGCTCGAACGGCACCCACGTCAACGGGCGTCCGGTCACCATCGGGTACCTCGACGATGGTGATGTGCTCAGGATCGGGCGCGTCGTCCTGCGCTTCGTCGAGATCGGGTCACCGTCGGCGCGCGCTCGGTGCGCCGCTTCCCGCTGGCCGCGATCGCTCGCCGCCCGGCGGTCCCGAGCGCGCCCTGACGTGAGCCGTCTGACCACGAATCCCGAGGCGGCCGATCCCGATGCCCCTCGCTGACCACCCCCGGTTCCTGCACGCCGGGCGGTTCGGTGGGCCTCGGAGACCGCAGCCGACGGCGATCGCCCGCGGCTTGTGGAAATCCGCGCCGGTCCCTACACTGCCCCGGGTCAGCCGATAGTCGTAGCCGCCCGATGATGCGGTGCCGCGCCACATACGCGGTCACCGAGGGCGGGGTCCGTGAGAGCTGAGCGGTCCTCCACTGGGCACCAATGCCCTGTGCTATCTTTGCTGGTCGCGCTCTCGTGAGCCTTCTGGCCCGCGCCGCGCCGCTCTCGCCCTCCCGATCGCCCCGAGGAGTCGTCGCCTTGGCAACCGCTCATGCCCCCCGGACGCGCCGCAGTTTCGCGCGTCTGAACAAGGTCCTTGAAGTCCCCAACCTGATTGATAT
>JALYZB010000076.1 GCA_030945945.1 Actinomycetota bacterium
GGCTGCGCCTGCGACCGCTCCGGCTGCTCCTGCGACCGCTCCGGCTGCGCCTGCGACCGCTCCGGCTGCTCCTGCGACCGCTCCGGCTGCTCCCGAGGCTCCGGCCCCCGAGGTTCCCGCGCAGGCCGCACCCTCCGAGCAGCCGGCAGCCGAGCAGCCGGCAGCCGAGAAGCCGGCAGCCGAGGAACAGGCAGCTCCGACCCAGGACGGCGAGGGGGGGCAGGCGTGAGCGCCGTCAACGCCCGGGACGTCAAGGCGCTGCGCGAGCTGACCGGCGCGGCGATGCTGGCCTGCCGCGATGCTTTGGCCGAGACCGGGGGAGACCTCGACAAGGCCTCCGAGCTGCTGCGGACCCGAGGCGAGGCCCAGGCCGCCAAGCGTGCCGGTGCCGAGGCGGGTGAGGGCGTCGTCCAGTCCTACGTCCACGCCGGCGGCACGATCGGTGTGATCGTCGAGGTCAACTGCGAGACCGACTTCGTGGGCCGCAACGCTAAATTCGTCGAGTTCGCTCGCGATCTCGCTCTGCACAACGCCGCCGCAGCCCCGCTGTCGGTGACCGAGCAGGAGATCCCCAGCGAGGACCGCGAGCGCGAGATCCGGATCGCCACCGAGCAGGCCGCCGACCGCCCCGAGAACGTGCGCGAGCGGATCGTCACCGGCAAGCTCGACAAGTGGCTCGACGAGGTCGTGCTGCTGCGCCAGAAGCACGTCAACGAGGACAAGCACGGCGGCAAGACGATCGAGGAGCTCCGCTCCGCGTTGTCGGCCGAGACGCGGGAGAACGTCGTCATCCGCCGGTTTGCCCGGTTCGCCGTCGGCGGGTAGTGACTGCCGTGCCCGACGGGCTCGAGACACCGGTGCCGCCGTCCACCAGCGAGGGGGGCGGCGCGCCCGCCTATCGCCGGATCCTGCTCAAGCTCTCGGGGGAGGCGCTGATGGGTGACCTGGAGTACGGGACCGATCCCGTCCGGGTCGCGGCGATCTCGCGCGAGGTGGCGGCCATCCAGCGACGCGGTGTGGAGATGGCGATCGTGGTCGGCGGCGGCAACATCTACCGGGGGCTGAAGGCGGCCGCGGCGGGCATGGACCGGGCGACCGGTGACTACATGGGCATGCTCGCCACCGTGCTCAACGCGCTCGCCCTCCAGGACGCGCTGGAGAAGCAGGACATCGCCACCCGCGTGCAGTCGGCCCTGACCATCTCCGAGGTGGCCGAGCCCTACATCCGCCGGCGGGCGATGCGACATCTGGAGAAGGGCCGAGTCGTCATCTTCGCCGCCGGGACCGGGAATCCGTTCTTCACCACCGACACCGCTGCCGCCCTGCGGGCCGCCGAGCTGCACGCCGAGATCATTCTCATGGCCAAGAACGACATCGAGGGCGTCTACACGGCCGATCCGGCCCGCGATCCCACCGCGGAGTTCATCCCGGAGATCACCCACAAGGACGCGCTGACCCGCGGCCTGCAGGTGATGGACTCGACGGCGTTCGCGCTCTGCATGGACAACAACCTTCCGATCGTCGTCTTCAACATGGCCGACGAGCGCAACATCGACAAGATAGTGTCCGGCCACAGAGTGGGCACGCTCGTGAGGACAACCGGATGACTCATACCGACGACGTGGATTCCGAGCGCGAGCCTGCGAGCGGTGCCGAGCGGAGGCGATCAGCATGAGCGAGATCATCGACGAGCTGCTGGCCGACGCCCGCGAGCGAATGGCCAAGTCGGTGCAGTCCACCTCGCACGAGTTCACCTCAGTGCGGACCGGGCGGGCGATGCCGTCGCTGCTGGACCGGGTCGTCGTCGACTACTACGGCGCCTCGACGCCGCTCAAGCAGCTGGCCACGATCACCACCCCTGAGGCGCGGATGCTCAGCGTTCAGCCCTATGACAAGAGCTCGATCAAGGCGATCGAAAAGTCGATCCTCGAGTCCGACATCGGCCTGACCCCGTCCAATGACGGCAATCTGATCCGTCTGCTGATCCCCGAGCTCACCGAGGAGCGCCGGCGTCAGCTGGTCAAGGTCGTCCGCCACATCGCCGAGGAGGGCCGGGTCGCGATCCGCAACGTTCGCCGCGAGGTGATGCACGACCTGCGCGAGCTCAAGGAAGCCGGCGACGCCGGCGCCGACGACGAGCACCGCGCCGAGGTCGAGCTGCAGAAGGCGACCGACTCCCGAGTGTCCGAGCTCGACGAGCTGCTCAAGGCCAAGGAAGAAGAGATCCTCGAGGTCTAGTGGAGGTCGGCTCGGGCGAAGGCGGCGCGCACTGTCGCCATGTCGCCATCATCACCGACGGCAACGGGCGCTGGGCGCAGGGCCGCGGGCTGCCGGTCGTGGCCGGCCATGAGGCCGGTGCCGACACTGTCAAGGCACGCCTGCGCGACGCTGCCGAGTTCGGCCTCAAGGAGCTCACCGTGTATTCGTTCTCGACCGAGAACTGGTCCCGGGACGAACACGAGGTGGCGGGTCTGATGGAGATGTTCGGACGCCGGCTCGAGCTCGAGACACCGGAACTGGACGCCGAAGGGGTCCGGATGCGGTTCATCGGCCGGCGCAGCGCCCCGGTCGCTCCGGCACTGGTCGAACGCATGCAATGGGCGGAATCCGTGACCGCCGGCAACGACCGGATCACCCTGTTCGTCGCCTTCAACTACGGTGGCCGAGCGGAGATCGTCGACGCAGCGCGAACCTTTACGGGAACGACCGAGGACGAGTTCCGCTCCCACCTCTACGCCCCGGACATGCACGACCCAGATCTCATCATTCGCACCAGCGGCGAGCAGCGCATCTCCAACTACCTGCTGTGGCAAGGCGCCTACGCCGAGTTGATCTTCCGAGACGAGCTCTGGCCGGACTTCTCGCGGGAGGCGTTCGCCGCCTCTCTGGACGAGTTCGCCGCCCGCCGGCGCCGCTTCGGGGGACGCTGATGTCGTCCGGATCGCGATCAGACGCCGGTGACCGCGGCCGGCGTGCCGCTCGCACGGCCGCTGCCGAGCGTGAGCGCCGACGTGCGCGCCGCGACGAGCCCGAGGACGACGCCGTCGAGCGCGACCAGGCACGGGACGACCGCCGCGAGCAGACGCGCGAGACGCGCGGCGAGACCCGGTCAGCGTCTGAACGGTCCTCCCGCGGCCGGAGCGGACGCCCGGCACCGGCG
>JALYZB010000081.1 GCA_030945945.1 Actinomycetota bacterium
GTGACCAGGTTGAATACATTGGTCGACCAGTTCTGGACCGTCGTGTAGCGGATCCGGGCGCCCGGCTTGGCGATCAGCTCGACGACAGCCGAGTGCAGCGAGTTGGCGCTGTAGGTCGGCGCCGTGCAGCCCTCGACGTAGTGCACGTAGGAGCCCTCGTCGGCGATGATCAGCGTGCGCTCGAATTGGCCCATCGACTCGGTGTTGATCCGAAAATAGGCCTGCAGCGGCATCTCGACGTGGACGCCCGGCGGGACGTAGACGAACGAGCCGCCCGACCACACGGCCGAGTTCAGCGCCGCCAGCTTGTTGTCATTGGGTGGGATGATGGTGGCGAAGTACTCGCGCACCAGGTCCTCGTGCTCGCGCAGTGCCGTGTCCATATCAGTGAAGATCACGCCCTGCTTGGTGAGCTCCGCGTTGATCTGGTGATAGACGACTTCGGACTCGTACTGGGCGCCAACACCGGAGAGGAACTTGCGCTCGGCCTCGGGGATGCCGAGCCGGTCGAAGGTCTTCTTGACGTCGTCGGGTACGTCATCCCAGGAACGCTCGGCGCGCTCGGAGGCGCGGACGAAATAGTGGATGTCGTCGTAGTCGACCTCGGCCATCAGCGGCGAGCCCCAGGTCGGCTGGGGACGGGCGAAGAAGTAGTCGAGCGCCCGGAGGCGGAACTCGCGCATCCACGTGGGCTCGGACTTGAACTCCGAGATCTTCTCGACGATCTCGCGGTTGATCCCCTTCGGCGCCTTGTACAGGTAGTTCTCGGCGTCATGGAACCCGTACTTCTCCGTGTAGTCGGAGTTGATGGTCGCCAGTTGCTCGTTCTCGGTGAGAATCGGGGGACCGGGTGTCTCGGTGTCGGTAGTGGCCACTACTCCACCTCCAGCTTGATCGTGTCGTCCTCGATGGTCACCGGAAAGGTGTCCACCGGAACGTAGGCGGGCAAAGTCTTGGGCTTGCCGGTCGCGAGGTCGAACAGCGAGCCATGTCGGGGGCACTCGACGGTGCACGTATCGGGATCGAAGATCCCCTCCGCGAGCGGTCCGTCGTCATGTGAGCAGCGATCCTCGATCGCGTAGAAAGTCCCAGCGCAGTTGAACACCCCAATCTCGAGATCCTCCCACGCAACCAGGCGGCTCTCGCCTGAGGGGAGCTCTGACAGCGGACATACGTCGATCATCTGCGGCACGCCTCTCATAATACCTAGTGCGGCCATCGGATTTCGAACGGCGACTGAGCTCAGGCCGTTCGGAGCCCTCCCGGCCCGGCGCATCCGGGTCGATTGCCGCGCGTCACATGGGTTTGCGCAAGTCCTCGCCGGCCTGTGCGTTTCGACACAGATGTCACGGACGATTCGCATCCCCGGCTCGCTCGCGCTCAGCCTGCTGACGCGAACGCGGTGGCCTCCAGTGCCGCCGACGCGAGCGGTACCCCGGGCGGGGCGCTGATCGTCGCGCTGGCCGCCCTGGCGCGCGCCGGCAACGTTGTCCTCCCGCGCGCCTATCGCGGACCCGAGAGACGGCCGCGGTCACGTCCTGGGCGACGGTCGAGCCGGCGGCCCCGGCCGCGCTCGCCGCCCCGGTCGGTCTGCCCGCTCCGGCCGCCCCGCGGTCGCGATCACCGCCATCACGGGGGCGCTGCCCGACTGGTCAACCGGGCGCGCAGACGCTCGGCGGGCCGGCGCTGATCAGGTCTTGCTGGCCTCCGGCGTCTCGGGCTCCCACCCGACACCGTGACCGAGCGAGGCGCTCTTGACGACCTTGAGCGAGAGCAGCGCGCACTTCATCCGCTGCGCGGAGATGTCGATCCCGAGCAGCTCCAGCACGAACTCACGGTCGAGCTCGCGCAGCTGCGCGAGCGTCTTTCCCCTAACCTCATCGGAGACCATCGAGGCAGCGGCCTGGGAGATCGCGCAGCCGTGACCCTCGAAGCGGATCCCGCTGACGCGCTCGTCCTCGTCGACGGCGAGCTTGACCGTCAGCTCATCGCCGCAGAGCGGGTTGAGGTCGTGGAACTGCAGGTCGACACGTTCGAGCTCGGGCGCGGGTGGGCTCCAATTGTGGGGCCGCTTGTAGTGCTCGAGGATGTTCTCGCGGTAGAGCTCGTCGTCCATGGTCGTTCTCAGGCTAGTAACGGCCACTAGAGCTGCATGACGCGGGCGACGGTGCCCAGGCCTGCGATCAGGCGGTCGATGTCGGCTGAGCTGTTGAAGACCGCGAGTGACGCGCGTGTGGTCGCCTGGGCGCCGAGCCGGCGCATCAGCGGCTGGGTGCAGTGGTGTCCAGTACGCACGCACACGGCCTCGCGACCGAGGATCTCGCCGACGTCGTGCGGGTGCACACCGTCGATCACGAACGAGGCCAGCGCGCCGCGCGACGCGGCGTCGGCGGGGCCGTGCACGGTCAGGCCAGGGACCTCGGCCAGGCGGGTCAGCAGCTCCTGCGACAGGGCGAGCTCGTGGGCGCGGATCTCCTCGATCCCGATCGCCTGGACCCAGTCCACGGCGGCCCCCAGCCCGATCGCCTCGGCGATCTGCGAAGTTCCGGCCTCGAACTTGTGGGGCAGGTCGGTCCAGGTCGACTCGGTCGCTCCGACCGTCTTGATCATGTGGCCTCCGCCGATGAACGGCGGCATCGCCTCCAGCAGTTCGCGGCGACCGTGCAGCACGCCGATCCCGGTCGGCCCGTACAGCTTGTGGCCTGTCCAGGCGTAGAAGTCGGCGTCGATCGCGGCCAGATCGACGGGCAGCTGGGGGACGGCCTGGGAGCCGTCCACGAGGATGACCGCCCCGGCGGCGTGCGCGGCGGCGGCCATCTCGGCCACGGGGTTGATCGTGCCCAGCACGTTGGAGACGTGCACGACGCCGACGAGCTTGGGCCCGCGCTTCAACAGCCGCGCGTAGGCGTCCAGGTCCAGGGTGCCGTCGTCGAGCATCGGCACGTAGGCCAGTTCGGCGCCCACCTCGGAGCAGAGCAGCTGCCAGGGCACGATGTTGGAGTGATGCTCGGTCTCGGTCAGCAGCACCAGGTCACCGGCTCCGACGTTGCGCCGCCCCCACGTGTAGGCGACCAGGTTGATCGCCGCGGTCGCGTTGGGGGTGAAGATCGTCTCCTCGATGGTCGATCCAAGCCAGGCCGCGATGCGCACGCGGGCGCCCTCGTAGAGATCGGTCGCCTCGACCGCCAACGGGTAGACGCCACGATGCACCGAGGCGCGGTGCTCGGTGTAGTACGCGGTCATCGCGTCGATCACCGGCCGCGGGGTCTGCGAGGTCGCCGCCGAGTCCAGGTAGCAGACCGAGTGCCCGTCGAACTCGCGGCGCAGGACCGGGAAGTCAGCGGCAACATCCTGGATGTGTGACACGGCGCTCATTGCTGCCGCTCGCCTAGGCGACCGCCTCCTCAAGCTCGTCGGTGATCCAGCCGTAGCCCTTGGCCTCGAGCTCGGTGACGAGCTCCGGGCCGCCCTCGCGGACGATTCGGCCCCTGAACATGACGTGCACGTGGCTGGGCTGCACGAGGTGCAGGATCCGCTGATAGTGGGTGATGATGAGCACCCCGAGCTCGGGTCCGGCGACCGAGTTCACGCCGTCGGCCACGACCTTGAGCGCGTCGATGTCCAGACCGGAGTCGGTCTCGTCGAGGATCGCCAGCTGGGGATGCTGCAGCGCCAGCTGAAGGATCTCCATCCGCTTCTTCTCGCCGCCGGAGAAGCCCTCGTTCAGGTACCGGGTGGAGAACTCGCGCGGGACCTTGACGAGCTCCATCGCGGCTTCGACGGTGGTCCGGAACTCTTTGAGCGAGATCGGGTCCTCCCCCTTGGCGTCGCGGTGGGCGTTCATGACCGTGCGCAGGTACTTGGTCACGGTCACGCCGGGAACCGAGACCGGGTACTGAAAGGCCATGAACAGACCCATCCGGGCGCGCTCATCGGTGTCGGCCCCGGTGATGTCCTCGCCGCCGAGCAGGATCTGTCCGTCGGTCACCTCGAGGTTGGGGTGGCCCATGATGACGTTTGCGAGGGTCGACTTGCCCGAGCCGTTGGGCCCCATCAGGGCGTGGATCTCGCCCTGACCGACGGACAGCTCGAGGCCGCGGAGGATCTCCTTCTCGCCGGCGCGGACGTGGAGGTTTCGGATCTCGAGATCAGGCATGCTCAGCTTTCGGTGTCGGGTTCAGGAGGCCGGCGCGGTCACGGGCGCGCGAGCGCGCTCGGACGCGGCGAGCGTGGTGTCTCGGGGGCCGGAGAAATCCACCAGCTCGGCCAGGGTCGTGGTCTGCAGAGAGCGGATGATCCCGGCCTGCACGCGGGTCCACAGCAGCTTGGTCGCGCAGGCCCGGCCGGAGTCGGGCTCATGCGAGCACAGGACGCGTTCCGTGTGATCGTGGACGAAGCATTCCATCGGCGCGATCGAACCCTCCAGCGCCTGAACGACCTCGTCCATCGCGATGTCCTGGGCCGGGCGCGAGAGCCAGTAGCCGCCGTGGGCGCCCCGGGCGCTCATCACCAAGCCGGCCCGGCGCAGCCTGGCCACCACCTGCTCGAGGTAGGCGAGGGGAAGGCCCTCGGCATCGGCGATCGCCTTGAGGCTGGTGGGATGGTCAGGCTCCTGGCGGCCGAGCTCGATCATCAGGCGCACGCCGTATTCGGCTTTGGAGGAGAAGATCATCGCGTCTAAATCCTACCACCGGGGTCGGGTTAGCATCCCGCGGCGAGGTGACCGCGCCCTGTAGGGTCAGCCCATGGAGGAAGGGGGCCTGGCGACAACCGAGGATGTGTGCGCCGCGGCCGAGCGAGCCCAGGCGGTCGGCCGGCTCGGGATCGACACCGAATTCATGTCCGAGGGTCGGTACCGGGCGCTGCTGTGCCTCGTCCAGATCGCCGTCGACAGTGCCGAGCCCGAGCGCGAGCCGACGATCCTGCTGATCGATTCGCTCACCGACGTCGATGTCCGTCCGCTCGCGCAGCTGCTCGCCGATCCCGATGTCGAGGTCGTGCTGCACGCCGGCCGCCAGGACGTGGCCATCCTGCGCCGGGCCTGGCAGACCGAGCTGACCAACATCTTCGATACCCAGATCGCCGCCGGCTTCAGTGGTCAGAGCGCGCAGAGCGGGTATGGGAACCTGCTCGGGGCGGTGCTCGGCCGCCGGGTCGGCAAGACCGCCAGCTACACCAAGTGGGACGCCCGACCATTGACCGCCGAGCAGCTCGGCTACGCGGGCGACGATGTCGCCCACCTGCTCGAGCTCGCCGACGAGATCCAGCGGCGGCTTGCCGAGCACGGCCGGCTGGAGTGGGCCACCGAGGAGTGCCGGCGCCTGGAGGCGGCCACCGACGAGCGCGATCCGATGACCGCCTGGGAACGCCTGCCGCGGGTCGGCCAGCTGGACGCGCGCGCCCGCGCGGTCGCACGCGAGCTCGCCGCCTGGCGTGAGCGCACCGCCTCCGCGCAGGATCGTCCCGTCGGCTCGATCCTCGCCGACCCCGCGCTCGTCGAGCTGGCCAAGCGCCATCCAAGCACCGTCGCCGGTCTCGAACAGATCCGCGGGCTGCATCCGCCCACGATCAAGCGCCGGGGCGAGGCGATCCTCGAGGCGATCGCCCGCGGCCGGGAGGCCGAGCCGATCGCCCGTGACGAGGCCCGAGGTCGCTCGGAGTCCGGCGACGCGCCGCTCATCGCCCTGGCTGAGGCGCTGCTGCGGGCACGGTCTCTCGACGCCGGGCTGGCCTACGAGCTGATCGCGTCGCGCGCCGAGCTTGAGCAGATCGTCGCCGCCGCGCGCCGGCACGAGCCCGAGCCCGAGGTGCGCACGTTGACCGGCTGGCGGCGCGAGCTCGTCGGCGACGACCTCGCCGACCTGCTGGCCGGAAACGGCGCGGTCGCGGGATGCGGGCAGGCGTCGGCCAACCGCACCCCTGACCTCGCCGGCGTCCCGCTCACCGCGGGTGCCCAGGTGCTCGCGTCGGTGCGCCGCTGCGACCGCGGGTCCAACGCCTACTGC
>JALYZB010000120.1 GCA_030945945.1 Actinomycetota bacterium
GCGCTCGGCTGGGACTCGGTGCCGGCGCCCGACCTCGCGGTCGGCGACGCGGCCGAGCCGGTGGCGCGCCTGCCCTTCGTGCCCGCCGAGGCGCAGTGGATCGAGACCGTGGTGCGCCACTCGGTGCTGATAGACACGCGCCGAGCCCGGAAGATCCCAGGCTGGCGCCCAGAGCACGACGCCGCCGAGACGCTGGCCGCCATGGTCGACGCCGGCCGGTTGGCGCGCCCGATCCGCTGAGCGGTGCGGGTCAGCCGCCGCCGTAGGCGACGACGAGGTCGGTGAGCACCCCGATCACGAAGCCTGCGGTCAGCATGGCCAGCTCGAGCTCGCGATAGCCGTAGCGGCGCATGCCGTTCCAGACCTCGCCGATCACGAACAGGATCGCTCCGCCGGCCATCGCGTAGAAGGCAAGCTCGAGCGCGTGGCTGGTGACCTCGTAGCCGACGATCGAGCCGAGGAAGGTCGGGCCGCCGCCGATCAGGCCGGCAAGGCCGAGCCAGCGCCACGAGGGGGTCACGTCCCCGAGCGGCCCGACGATGCCGAACCCTTCGGTGGCGTTGTGCAGAGCGAAGCCGACGATCAGAACGGTGGCCAGGCTGATCGCGCCGGCGCGGGCCGAGACGCCGATCGCCAGGCCCTCCGCGAAGTTGTGCACTCCGATCGCAGCCGCGATCGTCAGGCCGGTGCGCAGAGCGCGGCGGCGGGCGGCGTCCATCTCCGCCGCAACCGCGTCGACGTCCACGCCGGCGACCGCAACCTCGACGTCCACGCCGGCGACCGCAACCTCGGCGCCGCCGGCGATCGGCGGCCGTCGAGCGCCGAGCGGGCGCAATCGGCGCTGCAGCGTGGCCAGCCCCGCACTGCCGGCGCCGAATCCGACCGCGAGCAGGATGACCAGCCAGGCGACGTAGGCGAATGACTGGTGGTGGTCACGCAGCGCGGAAACGGCGTCATTGACGATCGACAGACCATGAGAGAGGACGTCGACGAAAATGAAGGCGAGTACGCCGACCGCGAACATCGCCAGCGCGACCCGGGCACGGCTGCCGAGCAGCTTCATCCGACCCACGGGGAGGCCGAGGAAGATGGTGAGCCCGGCGAGGGCGCCGAGGGCGACTGTCTGAGCGAAGGACACGGGGATGACTGTTAGGGAACCCTAATACTCGTCGTCGGGAAGCCTACCACCAGTCCGAAAAACGCCGGCCGGCGTCCCGCCGGGCGTGGATCGCGGGCTACGTGGAGGAGCTGAAGTCCGGCAGCCCGACGGTGGTGAGCCAGTTGCTGACCGTGAGGTTCAGCTGCGTGAACTCGCCGGTCCAGATCAGTACGCCCATCGCGATCAGCACCAGGCCGCCGACCCCGATGACGAGCGGATAGAAGCGCTTGATCACCGTGAACGCCGCCGTCGCCTTGCCAAAGGCCAGGCCGGTGATCAGAAAGGGGATCCCCAGGCCGGCGCAGTACACGACAAGCAGGATGGCGCCGTGCCCAGCCGAGCCCGAGGTGCCCGCCAGGTTGACGATGGCGCCGAGTGTCGGGCCGGTGCACGGGGTCCAGGCCAAGGCGAAGGCGGCTCCGGTCAACGCCGGCCCTCCGCGCCCGGCGCGGGCCATCAGGCCGCTCACGTGCCATTCCCGGCTAAGTGACGGGATGAACGGCGCGAGCACGAACAGGGCGCCCATGACGACGATCAGCGCTCCCGAAACCTTGAGCGCGGTCGGCCCGATGAGCGCGGCATGCAGCGCCTGCTGACCGAGCAGCCCGAGCACGATGAAGATGAACGAGAAGCTGCCGATGAACGCCAGGCTGGGGCCGATCACCCGCCGCGCCCGGATATCGCTCGGCTCGATCCCGGCCACCGCCGAGATGTAGCCGGGTACGAGCGGCAAAACGCACGGCGACAGGAACGAGATGAGGCCGGCCCCGAAGGCGACGGGGAGCCCAATGGCCGAGGTTGCGTCCACCATGTGGGTCCTGAAGGCTACTCGCCGGTACGGCCCACGACCCATGGACTCCGCGCCAGGCGCCAGCGCGACGCTCGCCTCACCGGTCTGACTCGCCTGGGCGGCGGCCACGATCGCCAGCCCGCCCGTCCCGCACAGGCGATTGACCGTGCAGGCGGGAACCGGGTCGGGAAGCCGGCCTTGACCCCCACCACGCGGGCCATGTAGACGCCGGCAGGCTCGGTGTGGATGACGTTGCCGAACACGACGTGATCGGTCTGGCCGGGATCGATTTCAGGCCGCTCGAGCGCGGCCCGGGCTGCGATCGCCCCCAGGCCAGAGGCGACACCGAGGGGGCCCGCCCGTAGGAACCGATCGCGGTGCGAGCGGCCGAGGTGATGGCGACCAAGCGCGCCCCGTCTCCGAACGGCAGCCATACGCACGATCGCCATCCGTCCAGCCGTAACTTTCCGCGGGACCACCCGTTAGCATGGCTGAGGGTATTCAGTGGAAGTCTCCGCACTCCCAGCATCGGTTGGCCTGGCGCGCCCTCGGCTCGCATTCGGAGCGTCACTGCTCCGGATTCGGTCCGATGACCAGCTTGTTGCGCTGTTTCGTCACGGCAATGAGGACGCCTTCCGTGTCATCCACGACCGCTACCGGTCCCGTTTGCACGCCTACACGCGTCAGATGTTGGCCGGATCGCCGCACGATTCCGAGGATGCGCTGCAGGAGATCTTCATGCGCGCCTACTACGGACTGCGCGCGAACCGGCGCGATCTCGCTCTGCGCCCGTGGCTCTACCGGGTCGCCCACAATCGCTGTGTCGACGAATTGCGCCGCCGGCCACTCATCCTGCTGGACCCGGCCGAGGTCTGTGGCTCTGACGACGTCGACCCCGCAGCCCGCGTCGAGCAGCGCGACGCACTGCGGCAGCTGATCGCCGACGTCCAGCGCCTGCCCGACCAGCAGCGCTCCGCGTTGCTCATGCGAGAGCTGAGCGGTATGTCTTACGTCAACGTCTCCGATGCGCTCGGCGTCTCGGTTCCGGCGGTCAAATCTCTGCTCGTACGCGCCCGCGTCGGCCTCGCGCAAGCCAGCGAAGCACGCGACGCCTCCTGCGCGCAGATCCGCGAGGAGTTGATCCTCGCCCACGACCGCGGAGTCCGCGCGAGCGGATTGGCCCGCCGGCACCTGTCGGAGTGCACGGACTGCCGTACCTTCCGCACCGAGATCCGCGGCGTCAGCCGCCAGCTGGCCGCGCTGGCGCCGACGCTCGGGCCGATCGGGATCATCGCCAACGTGCTCGGAATCGGCGGCGGGGGCGGGGCCGCAGCCGGGAGCAGCGCCGCCGTCGGAAGCACCGCCGCCGCCGGCGGGGCCGGCGC
>JALYZB010000122.1 GCA_030945945.1 Actinomycetota bacterium
GAAAGGTGTCGTACATACCCGTGACGGCGGGATGGGCCACCATGTCGAGATACGCGGCGAGCTCGTGCATCGTGGTGGCGAAGTAGCTCTCGAAGCGGTTGACGGCCTCGAGCACGAGCCGCACTCCGCGCTCGGCGGCGTAGTCCCCGGCGAGGCAGTGAACCTCTCGTGCCCGCTCTCGCTCCGTGTCGGTGGCAGCCGCCCCGGAAAAATGTCCGAGCGTCTGCTGCAGCGGGCCAGCGAGCTGTTCGGCGCCGAGCGCCTGGGCGCAGTCCACACAGCGGTTGATGTATGCCACCGCCGCCCGGCGGACAGCCGGATCCTCGGCGAGCGGGTTGGTCTCCTCGGTGGGAACCACCGTGATCGCCGTGCGCGCCAACTCAATCTGATCGAGCATTCGGCCGATCGCAGCGTACTCGTCGGGTTGACCCTCGAACACTGGGATCTCAACGCCGTCGTAGCCGGTCGCCTTGATGTCCTCGAGCAGGCGACGGTACGACTCGTCAACGCGCGTCGTCCACAGCAGCATGCACAAACCGATCCTCAAACGCCACTCCTCGTCAGTCTCGATTGAGACCACAAAACTCCGGCAAGTCGTCCAAGCCCTCTATCGGACTCGAACCGATGACCCCTTCCTTACCATGGAAGTGCTCTACCAGCTGAGCTAAGAGGGCGCTGCGCGTCAGGGTATCGGGTCGCGCGGGACATTGGAGCGACCGCAGTCGCCGGGCGCTGCGCCGGGCTCAGCCGCCGTAGGCGCCGTGCAGCAGCGCGGCCATCGCCCCGGCGCTGGCCGGACCGATCGGACCGCCGGCGGAGTCGGCGAACCCCATCTCCAGGTGGGGACCAGTGGAGACGCCGACGATCCCGGAGCCGACCTCGGACACAACCTGTCCCTGACTCACGTGGGCGCCGAGCGGCACCCAGTTCCCGGGCCCGGCGTGGCCGTAGTACACGTAGCTGTAACTGGCCAGGGAGCTGTCGCAGTGGATGACCGGCGCCGAGGGGCCGAAGCCGCCGATGCCGTGCAGCACGACCGTGCCCGAGCAGACCGCGTACAGCGGCGTGCCGCCGGGCGCGGAGATGTCGACCCCATCGTCCAGCGACCAGGTGCCCGGAGGCGAGGCTGAAGCCTTGGGCATCGGGAAGGTGAAGCCGCCGCTGGACACGGGCACCGAGGGCGCGCTCAGGGCCGGGGCGGAGCCTGACCCGCTTGAGCCGCTCGACGCGATCTGGGCGTTCTGGGCGTTCTGGGCGTTCTGGGCCGCCAGGGCACGGGCACGAGCGGCGGCCGCGGCGGCCTGGACGGCGACCAGCTGATTGAGCTGACGATTGAGCGAGACGACCTGCCCGCGAGCGGTCTGCAGCTGGCCGGCCCGGGAGTCGCGGACATTGATGGCGGCGATCTGCTGTTGGACGATGACCAGTCGCGTGCCGTCGACCCGGTTGCGCTCGACCAGCACCTGCGTGGTCAGCCGCTGTTGGCGCAGCGACAGCGCACCGAGCCTGGTCGCCTGGGCCGCGACGGCGCGGCGGGCCGCCTTGACCCGGCCGGTGATCTGGGCATCCTGATGGCGGATGCGCTGGGCGAAGGCGAGGCGCTCGAGCAGGTTGCTGAAGCCGGTGGATTCGAGCACGACGCTGACAAGGTCGGGACGGTCGGACTCATAGCTGCCGATCAGCTGCTGGGAGAGCACGATCTGTGCGTGCGCCTGGGCCGCCTCGAGCCTGAGCAGACGTTCGCGCGCAGCGACCAGCTCACTGCGCAGCCTCAGCAGCTCCAGGCGCTTGGCGGTGAGATCGGTCTGCAGCCGGTTGACCTGTGCGGTCAGCGTCGCCACGCTCTGGCCGAGCCGGTTGACCCGGCGACCGGCGGCGCCGACCTGGCCCGAGAGCGCCGAGACGCGTCCCTGGCCGGCCGAGATCCGCTGCTTGAGCTGACCGGTGCTCGCCGCCCGGGCCGGCGGCAGCGAGATCAGAGCCACCCCGACGACACCGGCGGCGAGGAGCACCGCGCCGAGTGCCCGGAGGGCACGGAAGAATGGCGTCAAGGGGTTCGGCATCGGCGGTCTGTGCGCGGCTGCGGGCCGGACCGGCGCCGCTTCCCTCGCTCATACGGGAGAGCGCGGACGCTAACACGGGTCCCCTCCAGCTCCAGGGACCTCGCGCCCGTGCACAGGATCCTGCACCGGCAGGACCGGACGGACCGACGCCGACCGGCGCGCCGGGGACCGGGCCGCGAGACCTCGGACTCCCGCAGACGACAAGTGGCGGGAGCAGGATTCGAACCTGCGAAGGCTGAGCCAATGGATTTACAGTCCATCCCCTTTGACCGCTCGGGTATCCCGCCCGAAGGGCGCGGAGTCTAGCGTCGCCGGTGCTAGGGCCGGCGGCTCGCCCCGTTCGATCTCATGGTCGGCGTACCTGGGGCCGCCGAGGTGCAAACCACTTGCACCTCCCAGCGTCCGCTCTGGAACAACGCGACCGGAGAACGCGGCCCGGCGGCGGTGACAAAAGCGCCCCGGGGACTAGGAGGCGTCGCGCAGCCGCTGGGCCTCGGGGAGCGCCTCGAGCTTCTTGAGCGTGTGGTTCTCGATCTGGCGGATCCGCTCGCGGGTCACGTTGAAGGCCCGGCCGACCTCCTCCAGCGTGCGCGGCCGCTCGCCGGTGAGACCGAAGCGCATCTGGATCACCTCGCGCTCGCGGGCGGGCAGCGCGGCGAGCGCCCGGCGCAGGTTCTCCTGGCGCAGGTGCTCAGAGGCCAGCTCGAACGGCGACTCGGCGGTCTGGTCCTCGACGAAGTCGCCCAGTGAGGAGTCGTCCTCCTCACCGACCGGCTTCTCGAGCGAGATCGGCTGCTGCGCCATCCGCAGCACCTCGCGGACCTCGCGCGCGGTCGTGTCCAGCTCGCGGGCGATCTCCTCTGGGGTGGGCTCGCGACCGAGCGTCTGGACGAGCGCGCGCTCGACGTGCACGACCTTGTTGAGCTTCTCGACCATGTGAACGGGAATCCGGATCGTGCGGCCCTTGTCGGCGATCGCCCGCGTCACCGCCTGACGGATCCACCAGGTGGCGTAGGTGGAGAACTTGTAGCCGCGCCGGTAGTCGAACTTCTCAACCGCCCGGATCAGGCCCATCGACCCCTCCTGGATCAGATCCAGGAAGGTCAGGCCGCGGCCGAGATAGGACTTCGCGATCGAGACGACGAGGCGCAGGTTGGCCTCGATCATCTGCTGCTTGGCGCGCATGTCCCCGCGCTCGATGCGCCGCGCGAGCAGCACCTCCTGTTCGGCGGTGAGCAGGCTGACTCGCCCGATCGAACGCAGGTAAAGCCGCAGCGAGTCCAGACTCGGCTCGACGGTGAGGTCGACCTCGACCTTCTTGCGCGGCTCGCGCTCGGACTGCTCGAAATGCTGCGCGCTGGCCTCGACGCTGCCGCCCTCCGAGCGGGCCAGACGGCCGTCGGCGTCCACTACGGCGATGCCCTGTCCGTCGAGGTAGGCGTGCAGCTCCTGCACCTGCTCCTTGGTGACCTCGACCTCCTCCAGGCAGGCCTCGATCTGCGCAAAGGTCAACACCCCCCGCTCCTGTCCCTCGGCGATCAGCAGGCGCAGCTCGTCCAGATCGACGATCGGCGCCTCATCGCTCAACAGGACGATCTCGTCAACGCTCACAGCCCCTGAGCTCCTCTCGGCGGTCTCGAGGTGTCCCGGGATCGTTCTCCGGAGCTTCCTCGCACTCGTAACGCTTGATACGACCGTCGAAGTGATACCACACTGTGGCCGCGTCACGGCGGCTGGTCTTGACCGGTCGGCGCTGCGACCCCTCTACTCTTTATCGGGACCGACCGCAGCGAAGCTGCCTGGGCTGGTCGGCCAGGTGGATCCGAACGGAGACAGATGACCCAACTTCCCCCCACCGTCAGTGCGCTGATCGACGTCCAGGCGCAGAGTCCTCCGCTCTCCTTGAGCCTCTCGCGCGTCGGCGTGACCGGCGTCGAAAAGGTTGTGCGCCTGCGCCAGAGCGGCTCCGAACAGCTCTTCTCAGCGCGCTTTGAGTGCGTCATCGAGCTCGGGCCCAACCAGAAGGGCGCGCACATGTCGCGTTTTGAGGAGGTCGTCAACGAGGCGATCGGCGAGGTCGTGCTCGGGGACGCCACCTTCAAGGCCGAGACCCTGGCCGAGCACATCGCCCAGCTCGTGCGCACCCGCCAGGGCGCGCGCCGAGCCGAGGTCAGCGTCGAGGCGCGCTTCCCCGAGCACAAGCCGGCCCCGGTGTCGGGGATCAACACCCAGGAGCTCTACACCCTGCATGGCGTCGCCGTGGCCACCGAGCTCGGCACCCGGCGGCTGGTCGGGGTCACCGCCCAGGGCATCACCGCGTGCCCGTGCGCCCAGGAGCTGATCTCCGCGAGCGCGCGTGAGCGTCTGCAGGACGACGGCTTTGAAGAGGACCAGATCGAGCGGATCCTTGAGGCGGTGCCGGTGGCCACCCACAACCAGCGCGGCCTGGGCACCCTGTACGTCGGCTGCACCGAGCTGTGCGAGGACGAGATCGAGGCCGCCACCCTGCTGGAGATCGTCGAGGGCTCGATGTCCTCGGAGATCTACGAGCTGATGAAGCGCACCGACGAGGCGCACGTGGTCGAAAAGGCCCACCGGCGCCCGCGCTTCGTCGAGGACTGCGTGCGCGAGATGGTCCGGGGCGTCATCGATCGCTTCCCGGCGCTGGACGATCGCGCCTTCGTTTCGGCGCGGCAGGTCAACCTCGAGACGATCCACCAGCACAACGTCGTTGCCGAGCGGGTCGGCACGTTGGGCGAGATCCGTCACGAGCTCGACACCGGAGACCCGAGCCCGGGTCAGACCAGCCTGACCGGCTGGCTGAGCGCGCCTGTCTGACCCGCCTGAGTCAGACGCCCGCGCGCGGGGGCTCTGCGGCCGGGCCGGGATCCGAGAGACGGCGGCGCAGGCCGAAGAAGTAGTCCGCGCCCGACAGCACGGTGATGGTGACGGTCACGTACACGAGCGCGGTGAGCCACGCCGAGCGCTCGTCGACGGCGATCAGGGCCATCACCATCAGGACCTGGGTCGCGGTCTTGAGCTTGCCGAACGAGCTGGCCGAGATGACCACGCCCTGGCCGGCGCCGGCAGCCAGGCGCAGCGCGGTCACGGCGAACTCGCGACAGATGATCACCATCGCCACCCAGGCCTCCAGCCGATTGAGTGAGACGAGCGCGACCAGCGCCGCGATGATCAGCAGCTTGTCGGCGATCGGGTCCATCAGCTTGCCGAAGGTGGTGATCGAGTTGCGCGACCGGGCCAGATACCCGTCGACCGCGTCGGTGACCGAGGCGACCGCGAACACGACAGCAGCTAGCAGGTCGCCCCCGCCGGTCTTCTCCAGCAGTGCGACGACGAGCACGGGCACGAGCAGGATTCGCACGACGGTGAGGACGTTGGGGACGTTGAGCGGGACCATCGCCCGCATACGCTAGAGACTGCTCAGCCACCACGGAAGGGACGCGAGGAGATCTGGCCCCGGCGCGGGCCGGGTCACTGCCCGCGCCGAACCACATGAGCCGGGTGGGGCGCTACGCGTCCGAATGCTGATCGGTGCTGCCCAACGGTGTGTCGTCATCGGCATCGGGCATGAACGGGAGCTTGTGCTTGGCCTTGTTCTCGTCCTTGCGCTCGACGTCCGTCTCCAACGTCTTGTCTTGGTTTTCGTCACGTTCTGTGTAGGTCATACCGAGAGAGTACCCACGATCGCCCGCGATAATCCTCGGGACGTGCGCGCCGTCCTTCTCGACGCCCCCGGCCGGCCGCTGCGCCCGGCGTCCGTGCCCGATCCCCAACCCGGCCCGGGACAGCTTCGCCTGCGCGTCCGGGCGTGTGGCGTGTGCCGCACCGATCTGCACCTGCGCGACGGCGAAATCGAGGTTCCCCGCCGGCCGCTCATCCTCGGCCACCAGATCGTCGGCGAGACCGATGACGGGCGGCGGGTCGGGGTGCCGTGGCTGGGCTGGACGGACGGCTGCTGCCGCTACTGCACGGCCGGCCGCGAGAACCTGTGCGTCGGCGCGCGCTTCACCGGCCGTGACATCGACGGGGGCTTTGCCCAGCTGACGGTCGCCGACGAGCGCTTCTGCCTCCCCCTGCCTGACGAGCTCTCCGACGTCCAGGCCGCGCCGCTGCTGTGCGGCGGGCTGATCGGATATCGGGCGCTGCGCTTCGCCGGGGACGCCGGTCGGCTCGGCCTCTACGGATTCGGCTCGGCGGCGCACATGATCTGCCAGCTCGCCGTGCACCAGGGGCGCGAGGTGTACGCGTTCACGCGTCCCGGCGACCGACGTGGTCAGGCGTTCGCACGGTCTGTCGGCGCGATCTGGGCCGGGGCCGGGGACGAGCCGGCGCCGCAGCAGCTCGACGCGGCGATCATCTTCGCCTCTGCCGGCGAGCTGGTCCCCGCCGCGCTGCGCGCCCTCACCCCGGGCGGGGCGGTGATCTGCGCCGGCGTCCACATGAGCGACATCCCCTCCTTTGCCTACGACGATCTCTGGCATGAGCGCACGATCCGCTCGGTGGCCAACCTGACACGAGCGGACGGCCGTGAGTTCCTGGCGCTCGCCCGCGAGGCGAAGATCGCCACCACCGTCACCACCTATCCGCTCGACGAGGCCGAGCGCGCGCTGAGCGATCTGCGCGACGGGCGCTTTGAGGGCAGTGCCGTACTGGTGCCCTAGCCTGGTGACGATCCCGCTGCAGCGCATGTTCTAGGGTGTGAGCCATGCCTCTCGTCCCCATGGTCATCGAGCGCACCGCCCGTGGCGAGCGCGAGTTTGACATCTACAGCCGACTGCTCAACGAGCGGATCATCTTCATCGGTTCACCGATCGACGATCAGGTCGCCAACCTGGTCGTGGCCCAGTTGCTGCACCTCGAATCACAGGATCCCGACAAGGACATCTCGATCTACGTCAACTCGCCCGGGGGCGCGATCTACTCGGGCCTGGCGATCTACGACACGATGCAGTTCGTCAAGCCTCAGATCTCGACCATCTGCGTCGGGATCGCGATGTCGATGGGTTCGCTGCTGCTGACCGGCGGCGCCAAGGGCAAGCGCTTCTCGCTCCCCAACAGCCGGATCCTCATCCACCAGCCCTCCGCCGGCTTTGAGGGCCAGTCGACCGACATCGAGATCCATGCGCGAGAGATCCTCAACATCCGCAAGCGCACCGACGAGATCTACGCCCACCACACCGGGCAGACCGAGGAGCAGGTACACCTGGATATGGAGCGCGACCGCTTCTTCAAGCCCGATGAGGCGGTCAAGTATGGGCTCATCGACCGAGTGATCGACAAGCACTAGCCGATCAGGTCGCGGGCGCCCGGCGGCTCCGGCCCGAGCCCTCGCCGCGCGTCTCGGGCGGCTCGGGCATGACCGGCTTGCTCAGCGCCCAGAACACCATCAGCGCGCCGAACACGAGCATGCCGATCCCGGTCCACAGGTCGATGTTGATCCCCGCCGCCTTGGTCTTGACCGCGTGCGAGCCGACGATTCCGAGCACGAGCAGGATCGCGCCGTAGAGCAGGAACAGGCCGCCGATCAGCCGGCGAATGTCAAAGCGATTGGCGATCTTGGCCGTCCGCGCCTCGTCCTCGGCGCTGGCGCCGGTCGAGGCCAGCGGCTCTTCACCGCCGCTGGCGCCCGGACCCGAGAAGGGATGCTCACCTGATGACATGCACTCCTCCTAGGCGAAGACGATGTTGAGGACGACGAGCAGCGCGAGCGCGACGCCGGCGAGCAGGGTCGGGGAGCGCCACCACAGCTTGTCGCGTTCATCGATGTCGGCTTCGGCGTCCTTGTTGGCGCTGCCCCAGACCAGGCCCTGGAGCTCCTCCACCGGCTTGGGCGTAGTGACCAGTGACACCGCCACCATCACGACGGCATCGGCGAGGAAGGCGATTATCGCCTGCCAGAAGCTGGCGCTCAGCGGCGAGCCGAAGTGGAAGATCGTGCTGTAAGCGTTGAGCCGGTTGACGATGTATGCCGCCGCGGTGCCGGCCACGAGGCTGAAGAAGCCGCCCCAGGCGGTCGCGCGCTTCCAGAACATGGCGATGATGAAGGTCGCGAAGAGGGGCGCGTTGAAGATCGAGAACAACGTCTGGATGTAGTTCATGATGTTCGAGTAGCCCGAGGCGATGAACGCCGTGCCGACCGACACGAGAATCCCGGCGACCGTCACGAGCCGCCCCGCCCGCAGGTAGTAGGCGGGCTCGCGGTCCTTGACGAAGTACGCCTGGATCAGGTCGTAAGTGACCACCGTGTTGAACGCGGTCACGTTGGCCGCGACCCCAGCCATGAACGCCGCCAGCATCCCGGTCACCGCGATCCCGAGCATCCCCTCGGGCAGGAAGTTGCCGATCAGGTGTGGGATCGCCGTGTTGTAGGAGAGGTTCTGGCTCGTGCCGCCCAGGCCCTTGACCGTGAGCACCGCGATGATCCCCGGCACGATGATGATCGCCGGCAGGAAGATCTTCGGGAAGGCCCCGATCAGCGGCGTGCGCCGGGCCGCAGAGATGTTGCTCGCCGACAGCGCGCGCTGAACCTCGGCGAAGTTCGTCGTCCAGTAGCCGAAGCTGAGCACGAAGCCGAGCCCGAAGACGATCCCCACCCAATCAGAGGCCAGCGGGTTGGTCACGTGGTGGATGGCCAGTCCGCGCCAGGCGTGCAGGCCCGGCTCGCCGAGCTTCTTAAATCCGCGGACCTTGTTCTCCAGCCCGCTCCAGCCGCCGATCGAGTGCAGCGCGACCAGCGTCAGCGGCAGCAGCGCGGCGACGATGATGAAGAATTGCAGGACCTCGTTGTAGATTGCCGAGGTCAGGCCGCCGAGCGTGATGTAGACGAGCACCAGCGCGGCCGCCACGAGGATCGCGAAGGCGATCGACCAGCCGAGCATGAGGTGGATGATCAGCGCCAGCGCGAACAGGTTGACGCCGGAGATCAGCACCGTGGCGACGGCGAAGGTGCCGGCGTTGAAGGCATGCGTGGCGTCGTTGAAGCGCAGCCGCAGATACTCGGGGACTGAACGGACCTTGGCCCCGTAGTAGAAGGGCATCATCACGATTCCGAGGAAGATCATCGCCGGCACCGCGCCGAGCCAGTAGTAGTGCACGGCGGGGATCCCGTACTGCGCGCCGTTGGCCGCCTGGCCGAGGATCTCCAACGCGCCGAGGTTGGCGGCGATGAAGGCCAGCCCGGTGATCCAGGCCGGCAGCGAGCGGCCGGACAGGAAGAAGTCCAGGTCGGTCTTGATCGACAGGCGCGCCACCAAGCCGATCCCCAGGACGACCACGAAGTAGATCGCCAGGATGACGTAGTCCACCGTGCTGGGATGGAGCGTCAGCATTGTTCGATAGTTACCTCATCCCCGATTTCAAAACCACTGGTGGGTCGATCGCGCCGACGGGGGCGTGACGCGTCGGCGGCGCCGTGAGCCGCCCAGGGTGCCGGTCACGTCGCTGCCGGGGCCTTCGGTCAGGTGTGGCAGCGCAATGACGATCACCCGGCGGCCAGCTCGGCCAGCGCGCAGACCGTCCGAAAGTTGCGCGTCGTCGTCACCACCCCCATCGCCGCGACGCCCAGCCCGTTGGCGAGCTTGGAGCGACCGATGCCGTCCGGATGCCAGGCGTAGATCTCGCGCCCGCTGACCTGCACCCGCTCGGCGCCCGCGGCGAGGGCCCGCAGCCGCTGCTCGGTTCCCGCCGGCGCCTGGCCGGCCAAAAAGCTCACCTGATAGAGCTTTGGCTCGGTGACCGCGTCGCCGAAGGGCTCGTCGGCGATCACCGTGGCCAGCTGGTCTGCGGAGCGGACGATGACAGGTACCGCGAAGCCGAACTCCGCCTCGATCGCGCCGGCGAGGGCGCGTTGCAATTGGGCGGCTCGGACCGGCGCGCGCAGCACGACGTTGCCGCTCTGCAGGTGGGTGCGGACGTCCTGATAACCGGCCTCGGTGAGCAGCTCGCGCAGCTGCGCCATTCCTACCCGCCGCTTGCCGGCGAGGTTGATCCCCCGCAGCAGGGCGACGTGCACGGCCACGGTCAGCCCCGGGTCATGCGAACAGGTGACCTTGGCCGGGGATCTCGGGACCCGCGCCGCGCCCCCGGGGACCGGGCTGGCCGAGCGCGACCGCGACGTCCTGGGCGATCGCGGCCTCCGAGCGCGAGGCGATCACCGGCTCCTCGATGCCCTCGATGTGCACGAGCGTGCGCCGGCCGTCCCCGCGGTCGTGCCCCTCGAGCGGGATCAGCGCGTAGACGCAGTCAGCGCGGACAAACTTGCCGTAGCCAAGTGGGATCATCGGAACGGCGCGGGCCATTGGGGGCCATCATGCTACGCAGATCCGGCGCCTGGTTGACGCACGCTGACGACTCGGTCGGAGTCGGCCGCGACCGGGCCGGGCACCGACGGCAACCGGAGTCCGGATGAGTTCATATTGCGGCGCGCGAGCGCTGGCTGGATTGGTGGCCGCGGTCACGGTGACGAGCGGAGCCGCGTTGGCGGCGAGTTTGAGCGTCGATCACGTCCACAGCCGACTGCCAGCTCCCCCTGCCGCCGGGTTATGTAGCCCGCTGAGCCCGGCTGGACCGTGCGGCGTCAGGCGCCGAGCACGAGCCCCAGCCGGCGCTCGAGCGCCGCGCCGAGCACCTCGCGCACCGTCCCGGCCTCGAAGCGCTGAACCAGCGCCGAGAGAAAGCCCTCGATGACCAGGCGCTTGGCGTCGGCCTCGGGCAGCCCGTGCGAGCGCAGGTAGAAGAGCTGTTCGGGATCGACCTGGGCGATTGCCGCGGCGTGAGTGCAGCGAACGTCGTTGGCCTGGATCTCCAGACCCGGGATCGCGTCGGCGTGCGCGCGCTTGGAGAGCAGCAGATTGCGTGACTCCTGAAACGCGTCGGTCTTCTGCGCGCCGGGGTCGACGATGATGTTGCCCTTCCAGACCGCGGTCGAGCGATCCTGGAGCACCCCCCGGAAGGCCAGGTCAGACGTGGTGTTGGGCGCGGCGTGCTCCTGGGTGGTGTCGAAGTCGATGTGCTGGCGCTTGTGGGTGGCGTAGGCTCCGGTGACGCGGGCGTCGGCCCCAGGGCCGCCGAGCCGAGTCTCCATGCGCACGTGACCGCGCGCGGAGCCAAAGCCGAGCGCGACCCAGTCCAGCGAGCCGTCACGGCTGATCTCGGCCCGCTGGGTGCCGAAGATCCAGCTCGTCTCGGCGAGGTCCTGAGCGCCGATGTAGCGCAGCGTGGCCGCGGCGCCGACCACCAGCTCGGTGACCACGTTGAAGACGCCGTCGAGCTCGTCGGCGCCGGATACGAACTGCTCCCAGACCTCGGCCTGAGCGCCCTCCTCGAGCACGATCACCGCGTGGTGGTGCAGCTCGGTGCCGGGCTGAGTCTGGATCGAGGTGAGCACGATCGGCCCCTCGACGGCGACGCCGCGCGGAACGTGGATGAACGCCCCACCGCTCAGCCCGGCGTCGTTGCGGGTCACGAGCGCATCGCCCTCGCCGGAGACCACGCTGCCGAGGTGGCGGGCGACGAGCTCGGAATGCTCGGCCATCGCTCGCTCGAGGGTGGTGACGATGACGCCGTCGGGCAGCCCCGTGCCGAGCACGGGAGTCTGCTGGCCGTCGCGCAGCTCCAGCCAGCAGGCGGCGTCGTGGGGGGCGATCCCGAACGGGAGCGCAACCGCGTCAGGACCGCCGGGTGCCGCCGCGGCGTCGGCCGCGTTGTAGCGGTCAAGATCGAGCCCGGAGATGTCAGTGAACTCCCACCCCGGCCGGCCCCTGAACTGGGGCAGGCTGAGGCCGTCGAGGCGGCGGGCGGCATCTTCGCGCCGCTTGATCAGCGCACTAGCCAATGGACCCCTCCATCTGCAGCTCGATCAGCCGGTTCATCTCGACGGCGTACTCCATCGGGAGCTCCTTGGTGATCGGCTCGACGAAGCCGTTGACGATCAGCTTGGAGGCCTCCTCCTCGGAGATGCCGTGCGACATCAGGTAGAAGAGCTGGTCC
>JALYZB010000123.1 GCA_030945945.1 Actinomycetota bacterium
AGCGCGAAGATGATCAGCACGACGATCAGCGCGGCGGCCGGGGCTCCGTGCTTGGACAGCTTGGCCAGGCCAGTTCGCGTGCCGGTCGCGTCCCGGGCCTGGGCGTACATGATGCGGGCCGCGCCGCTGGCCACCCCGAGCGAGATCGCGAACAGGCTGATCGTGGCCATCAGGTCCAGGAGGTCGGCGTACCACTTGCCGATGTAGCCGTTGCCGAGATCAGAGAAGGGCAGTCCTGCGCCGTAGGCCTTGGCCCCGGCGGCGGTGGCGCCGTAGCCGAGCGATTGTGCGGCCGCGGTCAGCAGGTAGAAGGCGCCGACGACGACGACGGCGGTCTTGATCGCGCGGGGGATCTGGGTCTTGGGGTCCGATGTCTCCTCGCCCAGGGCAGCGGCGCCCTCGAAGCCGGCGAAGGCGAGAAAACCGTAGACCGCGGCCTTGGCGATCGTCCCGATGCCGCTGCCGGACGGGAGCGCGAGGAAGTTCAGGGTGAAGCTCTGGCCCTTGGGTCCGTGGCTGACGATCACCGTCACGAGGATGACAACGCTGAGGATCGTGACCAGGATGGCGCCCGCGATCTCGGAGGTGAGTAGGGCCCGGGTGATCACCCGGATCTCGGTGAAGGCCAGGGCGCTGACGCCGAGCAGGCCGATGACGGCGATCCACCACCACTGGCTTGTGTCCAGGATCCCGGTGTCGCGCAGAAACTGCCCGCCGAACAGACCCATCTCGATCGTCGATCCGCAGCCGATTGCGATGTAGGCACCCATCAGCGCCCAGCCCGCGAAGAAGCCCGCCTGCGGACCGAGGGTAACTCCGACCAGCGCGTAGACCGACCCCGTATGGGAGATGTGCTGCGAGAGCTTGACAAAGCAGTAGGCGACGAGCGCCACGCCGACCACGGCGAACACGAAGGAGAGCGTCACCGCTCGTCCGATGATCAGCGCGGCGCCGGTGCCAAGCAGGCCGATGGCTCCGACCGGGCCGATGAGGCCAACCGAGAAGGCCGCCGCGTCGACGAGGCTGAGTTCTTTGTGAAGTCCGTCCTCGGGCGTGGTGGAGGGCGTAGTGGAGGTCATGCTCAGAAGCTATACGCGCGGCCGGACTTATTCCAGTCCGCTCAGCCGCCGTCGATTCGCGTGGCGATGATGATCGCCGCCTGCTCCTGCGCGCCGTAGGTGGCACGCAGCGCCGGAATCACATCCTGGCCATCGGCATTGAGCGGGGGTGGGTGCTCGACGAGCAGCGTGCGGACCTCATGCCCCAGCGGCTCTCCGCCGATCCCGTCCGCCAGAGCCGCGAGCGCATCGGCTCGGACGCGAGCGCCGTCGACGAAGGAGCCGATCACCGTCTCGCGGCTGAGCGGCGCGCGCCCGTAGACCCGCGCATGCATGACCGCCGGATTGACGGCGTGGGGGCGAACGAGGTCACGTCGCTCGGCCTCCGAGAGGCCGGCGGCGATGGCGAGATGGTCGATCGCCTGGGTGACTCCCTGCGCGTCGACGGGCAGCGAGGCCGTGAGCGCTGCGGGCAGCGCGGCGAGCAGTCCGGCATGCTCGGTCGCGGCGGTGGCGAGCAGCGACTGCACGTGATCGCGATGGGTGGTCGGCATCCCCTCAGCGTAGGAACCCCGAGCCGGGCACCGTTCAGACCGTCAGCGGGCTCTCGCCCGCCTGAACCCGCCTAATCGTGTCGTTCTCGCCACGGCCGAGCAGGGTTGCCGTCGCGAATTGGGCGGCCAGCCCGCTGAATACGTCATGGCGGTGGAGCATCGCGTGCTTGCCGCCGGCCACGGTCACGTAACCGACGCGAGCGTGCCGGCTCAGGTTTCGAGCCAGGGCCGCGGAGCGGGCCGGATTGGCGACCCGGTCCCGGGATCCGTGCACGATCAGGATCTGCTCGCCATGGAGGCCGTCGGGCACGTCATCTGTGTACACCCATGGCGCGAGGGCCACGACGCTGAGGACCTCGGGCTGGTTGGCTGTCAACACGGCCCCGCGCCCGCCGAGAGAGTGCCCGACCAGACAGGTGGGGGGTCGGCGTCCCAGGCGCTGGGCAACTGCCGCGAGCGCCCACTTCGCGTCCCGCACGGGAGTGTGCGTGGTGTCCCAGCCCCGGACCGAGTTGAGCAGGCGAAACACCGCGAGTTCGCCAGGCGCCTCGCGCGCGATTCGCCGTGCGAGGGGGATCATCCGCAGCACCGACAGCTGCGTCGGGCTGACCATCCGGTTCTCTCCTCGGCTTGAGCCACCGTGCATCACGAGGACCGTCCCCGCCGGATCGTCGGGCACGTGAACGTCGATGAGCTGTGGTTTCGGTGCCATCGTGATCGGTCAGACGTTCCGGCCCCGTCCCGGCGACGCCACGGTCCCTGCACGACTCGGAGGATAGGTCGCGTGAAGAGTCCACCGAGGA
This sequence comes from Actinomycetota bacterium, assembly GCA_030945945.1. The sequence continues at coordinate 2,416 of JALYZB010000123.1, forward strand.
CGCCGGCGCCACCGCTGCTCCCGGTGCGCCTATCGTCGCTCCTGATCACGACGCAGGGAGACGAGCTATGCAGGTCACCCGCAACACCCTGGACACGACCCGCGGCTCCGCGGAGTGGTTCACCGGCGCGGTGTACATCGACGCGATCGCCGCTCCATCACCGCCGTCGCGTACAGCCGCGGCCAGCGTGCACTTCACCCCGGGTGCTCGCACCGCCTGGCACACGCATCCGTTCGGCCAGACGATCTTCGTGCTCGAGGGCATCGGCCGCTGTCAGCGCGAAGGCGGAGCCATCGAGGAGATCCGCCCCGGCGATCGTGTCTTCTTCGAGCCCGGTGAGAATCATTGGCACGGTGCCGCCCCCAAGCGGTTCATGATCCACATCGCCATTCAGGAGGCAGATGAGTCGGGTAGCCCCGTGACCTGGGGCACGCACGTGACCGACGACGAGTACAACGTGGCACCGGGCTCCTAGCGCGAGCCGGGGATGGCTCCGAAACCCTTCGACCCACGCCAAGCCGGCGCGGCCCGGGGAAGGCCCGACCCGTCAGGAGGGAACGTGTGTTGTCCGCCGGCTGACCGGGCGGCCCGTCATCCGGGCGGCGAGCTGCTTCCCGCTGTCAACGCGGCTGGGCAGCCCGATCCGAAATGGTCGTGTTCGGGCGCTCGGGGTCAGGTGCGTCAGGATCGAGGGGTGGTGGCGTGCTGGGCGTGGCCGGCGGCGATCAATGCGCCCTGGATGACCTGTTCGCCGTCCTCACCGGTACGCCAGACGCTGGCTCTGATTGCCAAATCGATGCATTCGCCGCCGAACGCGTCGCGCGCCTCGAGCCGCAGCGCGTTGGCGGCCTGGCCGGCTGCGGCCTGGTCGAGGTCAGGGCCGAGCAGAGCAATCCTGCGACCGCTTGCGCGAAAGGCTTGGGGTCGTTCTCAAACCCAGAGAAGCAGACGACCTTGCGTTGGTCGGCGACCGTCTCATGGTCCGACAGCAGCGACCTTCTCAGCGTCGACCAGGCTCATTTGTGAGCTCCAACACGGCCTTGCGCACATCGTCGTGTCGGCCGAGCACCCCCTGGGCTCGCTGCATGCGTCCGATCTGGCCTTGCAGCTCACGATTCCACTCCCGCTCGCTGCGCCACGCTCGAACGATCTGCTCTCGCTGGGCCCGGTCCTCGAGGCGTTCGCGTTGAACTCGTTCCCGGCGCGCCTCGCTGTCGCGCAGCCGGTCCTGGATTCTCTGGGCATTGGCTCTCGCCTCGCGCTCCGCCGCCTGAGCCGACGCGAATCGCCCGAGCTGGCGCTCGGTGAGCACCCACCCCGAGAGGCTCGCGACCGCCGCGATCACCGCAACGATCAGCCAGGGCGTGGCGTCGTGCATCGCGACCGTAGTACCCACACTCGGCAACGCGATCCTGACGAGCTGCGCACCTCCGAGTGCCAGCACAAGCAGATACACGAGCGAGCCAACCAGCGCGATGCCAAGCACGAGGGCAAGTCCCATGCGAGACGTACGCGAGCCGGCGAGCCGGCTCGTCACGCCGGGCGGCTCATGCCGATCGCTGTTCACACTCTCCGTCATGTCTTACCGCATATCGGCGCAACGGCTCAAGACTTGAGAAGACCAGCAGCTTGCATGCGTATTTCCTTGCGGTGAGGGTAGTCAGACGCTAGGCCAAGACGTCCCGCTTGACCCCGAAGGTTTCATGAAAGCTCCTCCGGGGCGGGCCTTTCCGTCGTCGGTCTCGACGAACGCCGTGTATCCAATGAGGAGGGTGGCCATGAGTTCAGCTGGGCGTGAGCGATCAGACTGGGAACTCGCAGACGGTCCCGTTGTGGGCCGAGATGTGCCCATCACAAGCGAGCCCCGGGAGGAAGAGGCTCCCGGTGTGCCGGTCGCGCCAGAAGCTCAGCAGTCCGATGGCGAGAACTCCGCCTCTGACGAGGGATTGACAGAGAAGCACGAAGATCCGGCCGGCGAGCCGCGGCTCAGCGACGATGCTGGGGACGAAGCGCGTCAAGGACGGAGAGGACCCCAGGAAGGTCCGTAGTCATAAGGCCCCATCGACGAGTGCGGTCCTCACGCTGCGCTGCCGGCACCATCGTGTTGCGGATCCAGCCCCAGCCGTCTAGCGGTACTCGGGGTTGGGATGAGTAGGCTGCGACAGATCCCAGTCCTGGGTCGAGTTGCCGTACGCCGGAATGCCGCCCGCGTCCTTGAGCATGCGCGCGAGATGCAGCACGTTCCAAGCCATGAAGACCGTGTTGCGCGAGGTCCACGCGTTCCGCTGGCCGCCGCTCTCGGGGTCCAGGTATGACGGCCCAGGTCCGGCCTCCCCGTTCCAGTACGCATCTGACTGAGGCGGCACGGTGAGACCGATGTGCTGAAGCGCGTAGAGGATCTGGGCGCTGGCGTGCTTGCCACCATCCTCGTTGCCGGTGCTCAGGGCCCCCCCGACTTTGCCGTAGTAGGACCACTGGCCGTTGGCGTTGACCTCGCCCGAATATGCGTAGAGCCGCTCGATGATCTTGCGGGTCTGGGAACTCTGGTCCCCCAGCCAGATCGGACCGGCGATCAGGAGGATGTCGGCCGGTGCCACCGCGTCGCGGTAGATCGCCGGAAAGTCGTCCTGCTCATAACCGTGAGCGCGCATATCGGGCCATACGCCGGGTGGGATCTCATGGTCGACGGTTCGCACCTCGGTCACCTGCACGCCCACCCGGGCAAAGATCCCGCTGACGATCGCGAGCAGCCCGTCGGTGTGGCTGGGCTCCGGGGAACGCTTCAGCGTGCCGTTGAAGATGACGGCCCGCAGATCGCCGTAGCGGCCCGGCGCCTGCTCGGCCTGGCGGTCAATAAATGTCTGTATCGCCGCAGGAATAGCCACGCTGTGTCCATCTCCGATCGATCACCTGGAGCTTCGTGTCCCTCGAACCCTACCCGGGCGTCACGGCAGCTTCGCACCGGATTTCCATTCTCCGTCCAGCGCAGCCCTGGTTGGGCCGGCCGCCGGGGGGAGGGGAGTCAATAGGGTTCGTCTCGTGGCCCACGGCACCCACGACTTCGAGGACGACGCGCGGAACGAGCACATCGTCGTCTGGGTCAACGGCGACCTGGTGCCGCGCAAGCGAGCGGTTGTGTCGGTGTTTGACGCCGGCTTCGTACTCGGCGACGGTATCTGGGAGGGTCTGCGCGTGCGGGCGGGCCACCCGGCCTTCCTGGAGGGCCATCTTGATCGCCTGTTTGCGGGCGCGACGGCGATCATGCTCGACATCGGCCGCAGCCGCCGCGAGCTGACCGAAGCGATCTACACCACGCTGCGGGCCAACGAGATGACCGACGGCGTGCACGTGCGGCTGATGGTCACCCGGGGCGTCAAACGCACCCCCTACCAGGATCCGCGGGTGACGATCGGGCCCGCGACGGTCGTGATCATCGCCGAGCACAAGGAGCCGTTGCCGGCGACGGTGGCCGACGGCATCACGCTGTTCACCACGCATGTGCGTCGGGCCGCGCCGGACACGCTTGACCCCAAGCTCAACGCGCACTCAAAGCTCAACGACATCACCGCCTGCATCCAGGCCTACACCGCCGGCGCCGACGAGGCGCTGATGCTCGACCCGCAGGGGTTCGTGGCCACGTGCAATTCGACGCATTTCTTCATCGTGGTCGGCCCCGACGACGCGCCCGAGGTGCTGACCTCCGACGGGCGCTATTGCCTAGCCGGGATCACTCGCGCCAATGTGCTCGAGATCTGCCGTGCCAACGGCATCAACGCCCACGAGACGACGTTCAGCCTCACCGACGTCTACGCCGCGCGCGAGGCGTTCGTGACCGGGAGCTTCGCCGGAGTGATACCCGTGCGTTCCGTGGACGGGCGCACGATCGCCGACGGCTGCCGCGGGCCGACGGTGAAGCGCCTGCAGGCGTTGTACCGCGAGCTGGTCGACGCCGACGTGGCCGCACGCATCGCACCATGAGCGACGTCGTGCGCGTGGCGATGTGGTCCGGCCCGCGGAACATCTCCACCGCAATGATGCGTGCCTTCGAGAATCGAGCCGACACCGTCGTCGTCGATGAGCCGCTGTACGGCGCCTATCTCGCCCGGACCGGCATCGATCACCCGGCGCGCGGGGCGGTGATGGATTCCCAGCCCACCGACCTTGCGACGGCCGTCGCCGGCCTCTACGGCTCGCTGCCGCCGGACCGGCGCATCCATTACGCCAAGCACATGGCGCACCACGTTCCTCGGGACGTGGACCTGGAGTGGACGCTGGGCCTGCGCAACGTGCTGCTCATCCGCGACCCCAGCGAGGTCGTCGCCTCCTACGTGCGCGCCCGGGCAACCTGCGAGCCCGACGATATCGGGCTGCTGCAGCAGGCCCGGCTGCTGGAGTTTTGGGACGAGCACGGGATCGAGGTGCCGATCGTCGAGGCGAGCGATTTCCTGCGTGCGCCGGAGGCGCACCTGCGCTGGCTGTGCGGCTGGCTGGAGACGTCGTTCACCGCCCGGATGCTGTCCTGGCCGCCGGGACCACGCGCGTCAGACGGCGTGTGGGCCCCGCACTGGTACGCCGCCGTCTGGTCCTCGACGGGGTTTGAGACGTGGCGTCCGCGAGAAACGCGCCTCTCCGACCACGACGCCGCGGTCGCCGAGACGTGCCGCCCACCCTACGCGGCGCTTCACGCCCGACGGCTTCGGGTCTGAGCCTCGAGGGTCCGCCGAGGATTCCTTCCGGGCTTAGCCGATCGCTCGGGGTCCCGATGCTGGTTTGGATGCACGGACCTTGTCCCATCGCCGAACCATGAGCCCCGCATGGTCGGGAACCACCGCTTGGGGGTACGGTCACCGTGGTGGCCGCGAGTGATCTCAGCCTTGTCGCACTTCGCGCGGAGCTCGAAGCGCGCCGGGACCGCGACCGCGCGCGTGTGGGAGTGTTGGCCGAGCGTCCCGAGCGTGGCAGCGCGGTGAGCTTCGGCAAGCGAATCGGCGATGGCACCTCTGAGGCGGTGAGCCGTTTAACCGACATCGGTGTTGGCGAGTCGCTCGAGCGCGGGCTGGAGCGCACCGAGCGAGCACTCGCGAAACTCGACGAGGGAACCTACGGGCTCTGCGATCAGTGTGGCGCGCCAATCTCCCGCGGTCGCTTGAAGGCGATGCCTGACGGGGTGTTGTGCCTGGACTGCTCGGCGTCCGAGCGCCGCCATCGTCCCGCGCGCCGTCGCTGACCTCGCGGGCGGCTGGACGCTCGCGACCTCGGCCGGCGGTGCCGGTGGGCTACTCGACCTGCGGGGGTTCGAGCAGCGACGCGTTGATGTGTTCCGAGAGCGCGGTGGCGGCCGCTCGCTGCGCCGCTAGGCGCTGCTGGTCATCCTCGGCGCTGAACAGCGCCGCCTCGTAGGCGCTGGAGGCGGCCTCCCAATCACCACGGAGCCGGTCAGTGTCAAGCCGCGCCTGGCGACGCATCGTCTCGACACCGGCCGCAACGGCCTCGGCGGGCGCATCGGCGTCATAGCTCTGCTCGGTCTCGGCGTGGCGAACGAACGAGAACGTGTGCGGTGTGACGAGCACCGGCTCGTGCCGAAACCGCTGGACCCGGGTCGAGGCGTCGCTGAGAACCGTGGTCGAGACGCTGAAGCGAGGATACGGGTGGATTGTCGCCAGCCACCCTCGCTCGTCGGCCTCGGCATCCCGTCGCCGGCGCTGGTCGATCGTGATTCCGAGGTACTCGGCGACGTGCACCCATCCCCAATGCGTGCTGACGAGCAGAATTCCGATCACGGCAAGCACCACATCGAACACGCCGCCGCCGGCGAGCAGGGCCGTCCCGGCGCCGTAGAGCAACATGGCCACACCCGCGATCAGCGTGGCGCCGGTCAGCAGCGAGCCAGCCGCCACGAGTCGGTCGTGCTCGTGGGTTATCGCCACGGGCCAGTGGCGCTGTTCGAGCTCAGGCAGACTGCCGAGATCCTCGTCGAGCAGCCGCCGATCAGCGAGCACCCCGAGGAACGCGACCATGCCCGTCCCGGGGTCAGCCACCGTCTGCCTTCGCGCTGGGGTCTAGACCCGAGTCACTCCGGCGCGCGCGTGGGCCTTGAGCCGCTGACACCATTTCCACCTGATTTGGCCGCATCCGCAGCCAGGCCTCCGGTGAGAATGCCCTCGCGGACCTGATCCATCAGGGACCCGACCGCGGCGGGGGAGTGTGGGAGCAGCAACGTGGTCATGTTGCCGTGCTCACCGACCGATCGCAGCGTGTCCATGTACTGCGTCAGCGCGACCAGGCTCATCGCCTCCCGCGCATCGATGCCGTTCTCACCGACGATCAGGGCCAACGAGTCCTTGAGCCCCTGTGCGATCGCCTTGCGCTCCGCCGCCACCCCCTCGCCGTGCAGCCTCATCGACTCCGACTCCCCCTCGGCCTTCTTGATCCGGAGGGTCTTGTCACCCTCGCCCTGGGCCGTGGCCGCCTCCTGGTTGCGGCGCGCAGCGTTGATGTTGTTCATCGCATCCTTAACCCGTTGGTCGGGTTCGATGTTCGTGATCAGCGCCTTGATGATCTCGTAGCCGTAGTCGGCCATCTGCGTCTGGAGGGTGTCCTGAATGTGCTTGGCGATGGTGTCGGCGTCGGCGTATGCCTCATCAAGATCCATCGTCGGGATGTGCGAGCGGACCACGTCGAAGGCGTAGGACTTCATCTGCACCTCGGGGTCGTCGAGCTTGTAGTAGGCGTCCTTCACCTTCGGCTCCTCGGCGCCGACCATGTACTGGATCGCGAGCTGGACCACGACGAACACGTTGTCCTTGGTCTTGGTTTCGATGTCCGCGTTGAGCTGCTCGACCTGCAAGCTCATGCGGCCGGCGACCCGCTCGACAAATGGCGACTTACGCTGGAGTCCCGGCCCGGCAACGCGGACGAACTTCCCGAAGCGTTCGACAATGGCCCGTTCCTGCTGTTCGACGGTGAAAAAGAAAAGAGGCATACGACCGTCCTTTAGATGGGCGCGATCTGCCTGCCATCGCCCGTGCCGACGAGCGACGCATTCCGATCAGCGCAATAGGCGAGGCCAACCGTCCCGTCCCCAGCGGCTAGCAGCAAGATTCGCATACTCCGAGCGTAGACCCTGTCGGGATCGTTCCGCGCTTCAGGCAGGATGCCGAGCCTCGAGAACCCGCTTGAGGGAACGCAGCGTGCCGACGAGCCCGAGCAATGATCGAAGGCCGCGAGCACCCCATTGTCGAGCGCGTTGGCGAGCACGAACGCCTTGACATCGCTCCAGCGGCTGCGGATGAAGTCGGGGTCAGCGATCCGGTTGCGCTCGAGCCGACTGCGGTCAGCGAGGGTCAGACCCTATCCGGCGATCAGGCCCACGGAGATCGTGATCATTGCCCCCCACCTGCGGTCAGGACACCGACGGCAATCGTTCGGCTACCGCGGCTCGCCCATCCGCCGAGTCCGCCCCACACGGCGAAGGGTCCCAGAATCAGCGGTGCGGTGACGGTGAGGTTCGCGCCGGCGTCAACGGAGAACGAGCCCTAAGCTGACGCTCGTGCGCAGCTTCGCTCAGGTCGACGTGTTCGGTGATGGTGTTGGGCACGGCAACCCGGTCGCCGTCGTCGCGGATGGGGAGGGGCTCAAGGATGCTGACCTGCAGCAGTTCGCCAACTGGACGAACCTCGCGGAGACGACGTTCCTGCTACCGCCGACGCAGCCGGGCGCTGACTACCGCGTGCGCATCTTCACGACGTCGCGCGAGCTGCCCTTCGCCGGGCACCCGACGCTGGGGTCGGCGCACGCCTGGCTGGAGGCGACGGGCGGACACGAGCGTCAACGCGTCGTGCAGGAGTGTGACGCGGGCCTTATCGAGCTGCGCCGCGTCGGCGACCGCCTGGCGTTCGCTGCTCCGCCCCTGGTTCGGTCTGGCCCGCTCGACGACGCGACGCTTGGGAACGTCGTGACGATGCTCGGCATCGAACGAGCGGAGGTGCTCGATCACGCCTGGACGGACAACGGCCCCGGATGGGCCAGCGTGCTGCTGTCCAGCGCCGACCGAGTGCTCGCCCTCGCGCCGGGACCGGGGCGGGCGTCGGAGGTCGGGGTCGTTGGCCTGCATCCCGACGGGACGCCCGAACTGCGGGCGTTCGTCACCGACGTTGGCGTTGTCGAGGATCCGGTTACCGGCAGCCTCAACGCCGGCGTCGCCGAGTGGCTGCTCGGAACGCGCACGCTGACCGCGCCCTACGTCGCGCACCAAGGGACGGCGCTTGGGCGCCGGGGCCGCGTCCACGTCGACCGTGACCCGGGCGGGACGATCTGGGTCGGCGGCCAGACGCGGACGGTCATCATCGGGACCGTCGACCTCTAACCGGCACCGTCACGAAGCGATTCGTGCCCGGGGCACCGGCTTGTCGGTCGGGCGATCGGGCACCCTCCTGTCACCGACCTCAGCCGCCGCTGCTCGTGATCGAATTCTTTCGCCAACTCTGGTTGGTACCGGATCGTGGGATCGCTGAGCGACGCGGAAGATGCGGTGCCGCCGGTGTCGTCCGCTCCCATGCGGTCAGGGGCCGGGCGGTCACAATCGACATCTTCAACGACCGCGAACTCGTACCGCGCCTGGTACGTCCGAGTCGAGTCGGCTACCGCGAGGGCGACTAGCTCGGCGCACAATCGAACGTGCGGCTCAGGACTCGAGGGGCACCCCGCCGGCGGGAAAGGCGCCCTCAGGAACCTCTCCCGGATAGTCGGGGAACCATCGGCGCGCGACTGTCTCGCCGGGTCGACCGGTCAGCATCGGCCTCAGGTCACCGACTGTCAGCAGGACCCTCAGGGTGGCGCCGATCTGAAGATCCGCCGCAGTCGGCGTTTCCCCGCCGATCACCCCGCGGGCGGCAAGGGCGTCGACGTGCGCGAGCTTGTCGGGTAACCCGGCAAGATCGTCATGGAGACGTGCGGCGGTGATCTTGTGGTAGCGCCAGCTGCCGTGTACGTACTTGATCGCAAAGTCGGTGCCGG